>JAQTVL010000163.1 GCA_028706835.1 Phycisphaerae bacterium
CCACCGGCGCCGAACTCGCCCTGCTCTGCGTGCCGCACAAAGTCGCTATGGCCTACGTGCCCAAGCTTCGACAAGCCGGCCTGCGGGTGATTGACTGGTCCGCCGACTATCGCCTCAAGGACCCGGCTGAGTACAAGAAGTGGTACGACCACGAGCACGCCGACCTGGCCAACCTGGCCGACGCCGTCTATGGCCTGCCGGAATATTTCGCCAGCCAGATCCGCACCGCCAAACTGATCGCCAACCCAGGCTGCTATCCGACGTGCAGCGCACTGGCGCTCGCTCCCCTGCTGCGGGCCGGGCTCATTCAGCCGACCGGCATCGTCGTCAACGCGATCAGCGGCGTCAGCGGCGCAGGCCGGACGCCCAGCCTGAAGAACCATTACCCGGAGCGGAACGAGAGCTTCGAGCCGTACGGCGTCGGCAACCACCGGCACATGCCGGAGATCGAGCAGACGCTGACGACCCTCGCCGGCCAGCCGGTCGAGTTGCTCTTCCAGCCGCACCTGTGCCCCATGGACCGCGGCATGTTATGCACGATCTATGCCGCCCCCGCCAAGCCCGCGACCACCGAGGAACTGACCCAGGTCCTCCAGGCCGCCTACGCCAAGGCCCCCTTCGTGCGGGTGCGGACCGACGTTCTGCCGGCAACCAAGTTCGTCGCCTACACCAACTACTGCGACATCGCCGTCCGGGCCGCCAAGGGCCGCGTCGTCCTGTTCAGCGCGATCGACAACCTCATCAAGGGCGCCTCAGGCCAGGCGATTCAGAACATGAACCTGATGTTCGGGTTCGAGGAGACGACCGGGCTGTACTGAACGATTCGAAGGAAATGCAAAGTGCAAAATGCAAAGTGCAAAATGGCAAATGACGAAGTAACGCCGTCTCCCATCGCATTTCATTTTTCACTTTGCACTTTTCATTTTGCATTTTGCACTTCCCTCTCTGCCCTCTGACCCACAAAGGACTCCACCATGCCCAACACCACCATCACCGCTCCTCTCGGTTTCCTTGCCGCCGGCGTCAAGGCAGGCATCAAGCCCTGGGACAAGCCCGATGTCGCCCTGCTCGTCTGCGAACGGCCCGCCGCGGCAGCCGCCGTCTTCACCACCAACCAGGTCGTCGCCGCCCCGGTCATCTACGACCGTTCGATCCTCAAGGGCGGCCGCGGCAAGCTCGAAGCCGTCGTCGTGAACTCCGGCAACGCCAACGCCTGCACCGGCGTTCGCGGCATCCGCGACGCCAGGCGTATGGCTGACCTCGCAGGCGAGGCCACGCACTGCCCAGCCGACCTCGTGCTGGTCTCCAGCACCGGCGTGATCGGCAGGCCGTTGCCGATGGCAAGAATCGAGCACGGCATCATCGACGCCGCGTCGGCCCTGGGCAACAGCGCCGAGCACGGCGAATCCTTTGTCCGTGGCATCATGACCACCGACACGCGGATGAAGACCGCGTTCGCAACCGTGAAGATCGGCCGGGCGACCGTCAAGATCGCCGGCTGCATCAAGGGCGCCGGCATGTTGGCCCCGCGGATGGCCACCATGCTCGGCTATATCACCACCGACGCCGCGATCTCCCCTGCCCTGCTGCACGCCGCATTGACGGACATCGCCGACGTGACCTTCAACTCGATCACCATCGACGGCCACACCTCGACAAACGACACGGTCGCGGTCCTGGCCAGCGGCCTGGCCGGCCATCCAACGATCAACGCCAGGGGCGCTGCGTTCGCCAGGTTCGCCGCCGCGTTGAAGGACATCTGCTACTCGCTCGGCGAGCAGGTGGTCCGCGACGGCGAGGGCGCGACCAAGTTGGTCCGCGTGATCATCACCGGCGCCGCCAGCGCAGCCGACGCGAAACTCGCGGCCCGGGCGATCGCCGAAAGCCCGCTCGCCAAGGCCGCCCTGCACGGCGGCGACCCGAACTGGGGCCGCTTCACCAGCGCCGCCGGCTACAGCGGCGCCAAGTGCAACTTCGACAGGATGAAATGCGCCATCGGCAAAAGCCTGGTGATTTTCCGCAACGGCCAGCCGACCGGCGCCGCCGTCGACAAGGTCGCCAAGCTGATGAAGTCCGACACGGTGGACGTGACGGTGGACCTCGGCGTCGGCAAAGCGTCAACGACGATGTTGACCTGCGACCTGAGCGAAGAGTACGTAACGATCAACGCGGACTACACGACATAGAAGAAGGAACGAGGGGCGAAGTTCGACGGGCAAGGGGCGCATTCCTTCTCCTCCCCTTGCGGGGAGGTCGGGAGAGGGGCGCCGCGGATCAGAGGAAGCTGAAGCCCAGGGAATGCATTCCTTGGGCTCTTTCTTGCGCCCCCCTCTATTGACGCCGCCACTACGCGGCGGTAAGTCTGTCTGAATCGCATTCATCGAAAGGGTGCATTCATGTCCAACGGACGACGCGTCGTTCTGGCGGGTTCAATTCTGCTCGCGCTCTGTGGCATCACGCACGCGCTGGACATCCCCATCACGGTCGAGGAGCCCAGCGGCGTGGCGCGGGTCGCCGAGCCGGCCAGCGGCGGGGTTCCCATGCCGTGGGGCGAACTCAAGGCCGACACGCCGTTCGCCCTGTTCGACGGCGAGAAGGAAATCCCGCTCCAGGCGATCCCGATGGTCATCGACGAGAAGGGCATGCTCCGCTGGGTGCTGCTCGATTTCCAGGTGGACCTCAAGCCCAAGGAGAAGAAGACGTTCACGTTGCGCACCGTCAAGCCGACGGCCACGCCCGCCAAGGCGCTAAACGCCAAGGCGGACGCCGGCGGTGCAAGCGTGGACACAGGCGCAGCCGCCTTCACCGTGGCAGCGGACAAGCCGTTCAGCCTGCTCACGTCGGCGGCTGCCGGCAAGCCCGTCCTCGCCGGCGGCGAAGTCAGTTACACCGACGGCTTCGACGGCAAACGCTACGTCGCGGACAAGCCGACAAGCGTCACCCTCGATTACGCCGGGCCACTGCGGACCACCGTGTGCGTGAAGGGCCGGTTCGTCGGCGATGACGCCAACAGATTCCAGTACATCGCCCGCATCACCGCCTGGGCCGGCAAGAGCTACGTCCACGTCAAGTATTCCCTGGCCAACAGCAACGCCGACACCTACTGCTTCCGCCAGGTGAAGGACTCGACGATCGCGCTGAAGCTGGCAGCGGCCCCCGCCGCCGCCGTCCTCGGCGCCAGTAAGCCGCTGGACCTCAAGGGCGATGGGTGGATGCAGCAGTCCGCCCGCTCGATCAAGGTTGCGATCCACAAGAACGACACCCTGAAGTGGGCCACTTGGTATCACGGCTCGACCCAGCCGGACGCTTGCGTTGCGATGGCTGGCACTGACAAGCTCTGGGGCAGCGCCCCCGCGATTGCACTGCCCAATCCGCCCGGGGCGGTCAAGGCGACCGACCTGTCGGAAGGCTGGGTGGCTGCCAAGGCCGGTGCGGGCAACGTGTTCGTCACCGACCTGTATTTCGTGGAAGATCCACCGCGGAAACTGGCCGTCGCCAAGGACACGATCCTGCTCACCGGCGTGACCGAGCCGCTGGAGGGAACGGAAAAGCTTCCCTTCGCCCAGAAGACCCGCCTGCTGTTCGACTGCTCGCACCTGAGCTCGCAATACGTGATCGACCTGGCCGCCCCCGCGGACAACGCGGCCATGTCGGCCCAATCCAAGCTCGCCCGAGCCCGGCTGCACGCGATGGCGGACCCGGCCTGGTATTTCCAGACCGGCCAACTGCCCGTCGGCCAATTCGGCACGCAGGCGGACGAGCTGGCGTGCTACAAGCAATGGGGCTGGAAGTATGACGAGAATGCGATCCCGAAGGCTCCAAGCGACATCGTCGGGCGGATTCAGCGCTGGACCTGCGGCGATGACAACCACTTCACCAGCGAGCAGGACACGACCGAGGCGCTGCTGCTGATGTATCTGCGGACCGGCGGGCGCGGCTTCTTCGAGGCCGGCGAGTCGTGGGTGAACTACTTCATGGACCTCCAGACCTGGCGGACCGACGGCTGGCGATGGAAGGACGGCGGCGTGTGGTGGCACGGCGGCCCCCTGGGCAGCAGCCCGCAGCGGGCGGAAGACCCGGTAACAGGCCTGCGGCAGGGCATGCCCGCGGAGTGGACCAACGAGATGAAGACGAAGCTCGGCGTGTGGGGGCGCGGCATGTGCAAGGACATGAGCTTCCACTTCCTGGCCAAGGAATGCACCTGCCACAACTGGGGCGAAGGGCTGGTCGAGTGGTACATGATCACCGGCGACCGCGACGCCTACGAGGCGGCAATCGACACGGTGGAGCAGAACTACGACACTCAGGTCCGGGCCTTCGGCAAGGTCCCGGGCAAGGACCTCGGCTTCTCGCGCGACTTCACGCGAAGCTGCTATCTCACCAACGCCACCCGCCTGGTCGCGCCCACCGACGACTTTGTCGTCAAGGCGTCGGACCAGCTCGCGGCGGCGTTCTTCGGACGGACGGTCAAGGAGACTCGCGGTTTTGTGAACGGCCCGCACCCGGTGCGCATGGCGCTCAAGGGCAAGGGCGGCCTGGAGGACATGGTCGGCCCGCAGGGCGTCGCCGCGCTGGAGAAGGCCGGCGTGACGTGGGACGCCAAGGCAGGCCAACTGGCGGACCCCAAGACCGGCGCCAAGTGGTATCCGCTGGTCGAGCCGCACACCTGGATGTACCCGCCGCTGTCGCGGGCGATGGAGACCTACTACCGAATCACCGGCAGCGAAGACGCCCAGGACTGGGTGATCGCCTACGGCCAGGCGGTGGCGTATGTGCTGTTCCAGCCGAAACACGGCAACCTGTCGTATGGCCGGTGCCTCGCGGACTTCCCGCAGAAGGGCGTGTGCAAGGACTGGGCGAGCTGGGTGCTGCCGGACGACTGCACCAACGGCGAAGGCAACGACACGGTGACCGGCCAGCCGGTCGGCATCAACGGCTACCTCGGGCAGTTCTACCCGGACGTTCCGGCCCGCGGATATTGGCTGTCGGGCGAGCCCTTCCTCAAGCAGCGGGCGTTCGACTTCTGGAGTTGGAGCAGCCGCCGAGGCTACGGCGCAACCAAGCAGAGCGACATGGCCGCCGTCGGGATGTGGGTGAACTGCTTCAGCACGCACAGCGAATCGGTCTGCTACACCGGCAGGACATTCTGGGAATGGGCCCATCCGCGCAAGGACGAGAAGGCCCCGGCGGCGGTCGCGGACCTGAAGGTCGCGCTCGACGGAGATAAGGCCACGGTAACGTTCACGGCGCCCGCGGACGAGGGCGGCAAGGTTGCCCGCTACCAGGTGAAGTGCTCCGACAAGCCGATCGTGGACTATGTGGCGTTCCTCAAGAAGTTCGCCGCCAACGACGAGGCAGCCGTGACCAACTTCTGGATGGCGGCCAACGTCGCGGGCGAACCCGCGCCCGGTGTGGCTGGCGCGAAGGAGTCGTTCACGGTGACGGCGCCGAAGGACGCGAATTACTTCGCCGTCGTCTCGTTCGACGACTCGTCCAACCGCAGCGCGATGAGCAACGTCGCGGAAGCGGGGAAATGAGTGCCGACTGCCGCACGAAGACGAACTCGTTTAGCCGCAGGACCAAAGGTCCGCGCTTAGATCGTACGAAACAGAAAGGATGCCCCCGTCGCGCACTCATGCCCGCCTCATATTCGGGCGCTATGCTTTAGCGCATGGATGAACGCGAACTCCCCTGTCGGGCACTGTACTTAGCCGCAAGGCTGGCGCTGATCGCCCTTGCTACCCTCGCGATTGCCCCCGCCGCGGCGCTGTCCGAAACCGCCACGCCGGTCAATCCGCCGGCTGCACACGACCTTCGGTTCCTGCCCGTCCCGGTGCTCGGGGCCGTCGGGGGGGATTTCTTCACTGTTACCTGCCGCACGAACGTCGCCGTGGCGGTGACGCTGACAGCCACCAACGCCAAGGCCCCTGGCGCGAAGCGTGAACTTGCCGATCAGCCCGCCCTGGTTCATCGCTTCCGCATGGATCGACTGGACCCCGCCGGCCAATGGTCGTACGTGCTGTCGGCCCGGACGCCGTCGGTTGTGGTGGCGACAGACCCGACCCCGGTCCGGCTGATTTCGCCGGGGACGGCGCTGCGGTTCGTGACACTGGGCGACAGCAAGAAGAACGTGAAGGACTGGGCCGCCGTGACTGCCCGCGTGGCCGCAACCAGGCCGGACCTGGTGGTGCACCTCGGCGACATGACCGAGCACGGCGAGGAACAGAAGATGTGGGACAAGCAGTTCTTCGGCCCGGCGGCCGCAAGGGAGCTTCTCGCCAGCACGCCGGTGTATGCGGTGAAGGGCAACCACGAGGACAACTCGCCGCTGTTTGACGACTTCTTCTGCAACCCGACCGCTGAGGGCTGCCCGGCCGCCTGGTCGCAGGAACTTAACGGCGTGCTGCTGGTCGGCCTCGACGGCGCCGCCGATTGGTCGCCGCAAGGCAAGAGCTACCCGTGGTTGGAGCGGACGCTGGATGGCTCGCGGGCGCGGTTCGTCTTCATATTCACGCACTACCCCGGCCTGACGTCCAGCCGCCACGGCAAGCTGGACAGCGAGGGCGAGCCGTCGGAACACAACGTCCGCCAGACGTACGACCACATCTACCCGCTGGCCCGGAAGTTCAACGTGACGGCGTTGGTGGCTGGGCACGAGCACTGCTACGAGCGGTCGGAACTGCCCGGCCTGACGCAGGTGACAACCGGGGCCGCTGGCGCGAGCCGTCGGCAGCGCAGCCCGGACTGGGAGAAGCAGAACCCGTATTCGAAGGTGTTCGCAAGCTCGCTGAACTTCGGGCTGTTCGAGGTGAACGGCGACACCTGCACGATGACCGCTTTCAACCAGAACGGCAGGGCGTTGGACCACAAGCAGTGGAAGGCGCGGGCGCTACCGTGAAGAACGCAGGTCGGGGCACGGTCCCCAGTCCCCGCGTTTCTTTCTTCGGCGCTCTCTCATCTTTCCTCAGTGCCCGCCTTCCGCAAGCTTCTTCTTCGCCAAGGCGATGCCCGCTTTCGCCTCGTTGGTCGGGTCGATGTTGTACGCCTTCGTCCAGGCGTCCAGCGACCGCTGCCACTGCTGAGCCTGGGCGGCAGACTTGCCCTCGGTCGCCGCCTTGTCGTAGAGCTTCTTCTTGGCCTGACGAATCCCGGCCTGCGAGTCGTCAGTGCTCATTACGCCGTCGGCCCTGGTATAGTTATCCAGCGCAGCCGCCCAGTCGTCCGCCCGCCCGGCCGCCTTCGCGGCGTCCATGAACTTCTGGTAGGTCACGCCCTTCTGGGCCGTCGCCAGCAGCCCCGCCACCTCGGCTGTGTTGTCCAGTGCCGCCGCGGACTTGAGGGCGTCGATCGCGTCCTGCCATTTTTCGCGGCGGATCGCCGCGTTCGCGTCCGCGATCAGCTTCTGATACTGACGCTTCTTGTCCGCGCCGGCGCTGGCGTCAGCCAGCTTCTGCTTCGCGTTGGCCAGCGCCGCCTGGACCGCCAGCGTGTTTTCAATGGCGGCGGCCTTGGTGTAGAGATCGACCGCCTTCTGCCAGTCGCCCGCCTGCCCCGCGGCCGCGGCGTCCGCCAGCAGCTTGGCCAACTCACGCTTCTTGTCGGCAGCGCCCGCCGCGTCCGCCAGCTTCTGCTTGGCCAGAGCGATGCCGGCCCGCGTCTCGGGCGTGCGGTCGATCGCATCAGCCTTGGTGAACAGGTCGAGGGCCTGCTGCCAATTCTGGGCCTGCGCCGCGGCGTTGGCGTCGGTCATCAGTTTGGCGAACTCGCGCTTCTTGTCGGCGCCCGCCGCGGCGTCAGCCAGTTTCTGCTTCGCCTTCGCGATACCCGCCTGGGCCTCGCGGGTGTCATCAATGGCCGACGCCTTGGTGTACAGGTCCAACGCCAGTTGCCAATTCTGCGCTTTGACAGCCGCCTCCGCCTGATCGATCAGCGCGGTGTACTGCTTCTTCTTGTCCGCGCCGACGGCCGCGTCCGCCAGTTTCTTCTTTGCCAACGCAATGCCGGCCTGGGCCTCCGACGTGTTGTCGAGCGCCGCCGCCTTGGTGTAATTGTCCAACGCCTCCTGCCAGTCCTCCCGCCGGGCCGCAGTGTCGGCCGCGCGCATCAGCCTGGTGAACTCCCGTTTCTTGTCCGCATCGGCGTTGCCGGCGTCGGCAAGCTTCTTCTTGGCTGCCGCAATGCCGGCCCGGACCTCGGGCGTGTCGTTGATCTCACCGGCCTTGGTGAACAGGTCGAGCGCCTGCTGCCAGTTCTGGGCCCCGACGGCCGCGTTGGCCTGGGCGATCAGCCGGTCGTACTCCTTCTTCTTGTCGGCATCGCCGACAGCATCCGCGAGCTTCTTCCTGGCCGTCGCAATGCCCGTCTGGGCCTCGCGCGTGTTATCGATCGCTGACGCCTTTGTGTAGAGGTCCAACGCCTGTTGCCAGTTCTGCGCCTTGACAGCCGCCTCCGCCTGGTCGATCAGCGTGGCGTACTGCCTCTTCTTGTCCGCATCGCCAGCGGCGTCCGCCAGTTTCTTCTTCGCCTGGGCGATCCCCGTCCGCGTCTCGGGCGTGTCATCGATGGCTGCCGCCTGCGTGAACAGGTCCAATGCCTGC
>JAQTVL010000164.1 GCA_028706835.1 Phycisphaerae bacterium
GGTTCAGGTCCGGCGCCAGGTCAGCCGCCGGCGGGACCTTCAATGCCTTCAACTGGTAGTCGCCCACGCCAGGCGCGCCCACCACGTTGATGATGTTGAGCTGGAGCATGTCGCGATCGCCCGACTTAATGTCGGCCTGAAGCTTGGTCAGGATGTCCTTCTTGCCCGTCTGGCCGGCCAGGTTCGCCGCCGCCTTGAGCATGATATGTTCCAGCACGCCCTTCTGCTCGTCGGTCAGCCGGCTCTGAGCCTGGTCATACAGTTGCGAGGCCCAACGCAGGGCCTGGCCTTCCCACCTGAGCAGATCCGCCTGGATGGGCGAAAATACAGCCGACCACTCGTTGGCGGAGTTCAGGGCAGCCACCAGGGCCGCGGCGTTGGTGAGGTCCCACTTGTTGAGCTTGCCCACGCCCTGCTTGAACAGTTCCATGAACGCCTGGTACTTCACCATGTTCTTGCGGGCGTTGTCCATCTTGGCTGGATCGGACGCCCCCAGCGCGGCATAGATATTCTGGAGCACCGGCAGGTTGTCTTCCTTGAGGCCCCCCTTGAGCAGGTCCGCCACCGGCTGCTCGTAGAACTCCTTGTCGCCGAAGGCATACATCGGCATCTGCACGTCAGCCAATCCCTTGGCGCCCCAGTAACGGACCATCGGCTGGTTCGACGTCAGGCAGTCCTTGAGCACGTCCCGGGCCAGGTAGACATGCCGGGGCTTGGCCGCGATCATGCAGGCGCCGATGGACGTGAACGGGTCGGTCGAGGCGATGTAGGCCGGCAGACGGTTCTTGTCCCCGAGTTCGCGGCAGCGTTCCATCTTCTTCGTCGGGTCCAGCGTGCTATCGGAGGCCGACGCGATCAGCGCATCGCGTGCCGCGACGCGCTTCTCGATGGCCAGCTTGGCGTCCGCCATCTCCTTCAACTTCGCATCGACCCACGGGCCGTAGCCTTCATTGGGCGCCGGCTGCGCGGACGCGAGGCGGGGAACAAGGAGTGCGAGCAGAATGGACCACGTTATGAAGTGCCTCATCCGAAAGCTCCCGCGAGGGTCTATCGGCGGAACCAGCCCGATCGCCGCGGCGCTTCTGGTTCCGGCAAGCCGGCTGGGTAGACACCCCGCCGGCTCACAATGCCCGACGTTATCAGTATCGCAATATGCTGTCAAGCGTTGCATCAATCGGCGAAGGCGAGCCAGCGGGTTGAGGGGAATCTCGGGCGGGTGAACCACGAGAAGAACTCGACCACGGATGGACACGGATTTGCACGGATGACAAAAAAGGAATCAACCGCCTGCCCTGAGCGTAGTCGAAGGACCGATGCACGCCGACGAACGCCGATGGAAACAAGATGAGCCTTCGGTGCCCGCGGGAAAGCTGGGCCTTCGTCCCACGCACTCGCAAGCCGGCTACGCCGGCGGGAATCCGCGTCTTCGACACGGCCCCTCTCCCTCTCTCCCTCCCCCCAACGGCAGGGGGAGGGAAAGAAATGCGGCTCGCCTCCTTCGCGCCTCGACTTCGTCTTTCGCCCCTCTTGTCTTGCGTTCAAATTCCACGGGAACCTGGGTTGCCATTTCGCGTCTAACTTGTGGTCTGAACTGGACGATATCTACGCTGTGCTTTGTACCCGCACGGACGTATAATCCACGCTGTGCGGGGTTGTACTGCGCGGTTTCCACAACCTGACTCCGCCGGCGACGGCGGAGGTCGCGAGGGCTTCCTATGAGTCGCACCGTGGCTGATCCCGGCCGGGTCGCTTCCCATGACCAACGCGAGATGTTCCTGGAATACGCCATCCGGCTGACCAAGAACCGGCTGAAGACCGTCGATCTGCTCCGCAACGTGCTCATCCTGCTCGCATTCATCGCCGGCTACGTCACCGTCTTCGTCGTGCTGGACCACCTCGTGCCGCACGGGCTGGGGCCGGTGGCTGCGCGCATGATGCTCGGGGCGTTCATCCTCGGGGCCGTGGCGATCCTGTCGGTGATGATCCTGATGCCGCTGGCGAAGCGCATCAACGACCTCTACGCGGCGAAACTGATCGAGCGGGCGAACCCGGAGATCAAGAACGCGCTGATCGCGGCGCTCCAGTTGAAGTCCAGCCAGCAACTGCCCGACGCGGTGCTGTCGGCGATCAAGACCCGGGCGGTGGAGAAGGTGGCGGAGGTCAACGTCGATTCGACGGTGGACGTGGGCGGGGTGGGGCGGGTGGCGGCGGTGCTTGGCACGGTGCTGGTGGCGTTCATCGGGTGGATGCTGCTGTCGAACAAGTCGTCGATGACGTCGGTGGCGCGGGCGATGGGGCTGGCCAGGCCTGCGCCGCGGGCGACGCAGATCATCAAGATCGAGCCGACGGGCGACGACGCGTTCGTGCTCCAGGACGAGTCGATCGCGGTGAAGGCGACCACCGGGGGCGTGACGCCGAAGAGCGCGAAGGTGTGGATCAGCAAGGACGGCGGGCGGACCTGGCCCACCGATGACCGTTACGAGATGAGTCCGCTGGCGAAGGACGGCGAGGGGCATCCGCAGTGGAGCCGGCAGGTGCAGGTGACGCAGACGGTGCACTTCCGGGTGGAGGCGGGCGACGCGCTGAGCGAGATGCAGGCGATCGAGGCGGTGCCGCCGCCGCGGGCGGATGTGTTGATGCGGCTGGACTTCCCGGCGTACACCAACCTGCCGTCGCGCGTGGACGTGGCCGAGACGCGGATCGCCGCGGTCGAGGGCACCCGGCTGACGATCCAGGCGAAGACCAACGTCGAGGCGGGGAACGTGAAGGTGGGGCAGCGGCTGCCGGAGATGGTGTTCGACAAGGCGAACACGTCGGTGTCGATGGAGCGGGTGGACGCGGCGGGGCGGGTGTGGCAGCGGGATTACGAACTGAAGGTGGGGCAGGACCTCGATTTCTTCGTGCGGTTCGAGGACCGGTTCAAACACGTGTCGCAAAATCCGATCCACTACCAGGTGCGCGTGCGGCCGGACCTGCCGCCGCAGATGGTGATCTCATCGGCGCCGACGCAACTGCTCGAGGGCGAGTCGATGCGGCTGCGCGGGGAGGCGGCGGACGATTTCGGGCTGAGCAAGGTGGTGCTGCGGTATCGCAAGCTGACCGGCAAGGAGCAGGAAAAGGTGCTCGGGCAGTGGGGCTGGCCGAACGGCAATCGGGGGGCGGCGGCCCAGCCGATGAAGTGGCAGTTGAGCCGCGACCTGGACGTGGCCAAGGAGTTCGGGCTGAAGGCGGGCGATGCGGCGATGGAGTGGCAGATCGTGGTGGCGGACAACCGCCAGCCGAAGGTGCAGGTGACGGGGGCGGACCAGTGGTATCGGCTGGAGGTGACGCGGCCGCAGGGCGAGAACGAACGTCAGGCGGACGAGAACGCGAAGAACGCGGCGGGCAAGCCGGGCGATCCGGCGAACCAACCGGGGCAGCAAGGGCAGCAAGGGCAGCAGGGCCAGCCGGGGCAGGATCAGGCGGCGGGGGGCAAGGGGGACGATCCGAACAAGGCCGACGCGGGGAAGAACGACCCGGCGGGTAAGAATGATCCTGCCGGCAAGAATGACCCTGCCGGTAAGGACGACCCGAATAAGGCGGATGGGAATAAGGGGGACCAGAATAAGGCGGACCCGAACAAGGGGGACGCAAACAAGAACGACCCGGCGAAGGGGGATCAGAATAAGGGAGATCAGAATAAGAACGACGCGGCGAAGGGGGATCAGAAGAACGATCCGACCGGGCAGCAGAATGCGGGGGACCAGAAACAGGATGGTCAGAAGGGCGGCGATAAGGGCGACCCGCACGCGGGCGATCAGCAGGCGGGGCAGAAGGCGGATGGACAAAAGCAGGATGGCCAGCAGGCGGGGGACAAGGGCGATCAGCAGGCGGGCGACGGCGGGCAGAAGATTCCGGCGGACGACCTGGCGAAGCTGGAGAAGATAGCCGACGCGGGCCAGAAGGGCGACGGGCAGCAAGGTGACGGGCAAAAGGGGGATGGGCAGAAGGGGGCTGGGCAACAGCAAGGGGCTGGACAACAGCAAGGGGCTGGGCAACAGCAGGGCGCCGGCCAGCAGCAGGGCGCGGGGCAGCAACAGGGTGCCGGACAACAGGGTGACGGGCAGAAAGGAGATGGTCAGAAGGCCGACGGCCAGCAAGGCGACGGCCAGAAGGGGGACGGTCAGAAGGGCGATGGTCAACAGGGCCAAGGTCAGGGGCAAGGTCAGGGGCAAGGCCAAGGACAGGGTCAAGGACAGGGCCAAGGTCAGGGCCAAGGTCAAGGTCAGGGCCAGGGTCAGGGTCAAGGACAAGGCCAAGGGCAAGGACAGGGTCAGGGTCAGGGTCAAGGCCAGGGTCAGGGTCAGGGCCAGGGTCAAGGCCAAGGACAGGGCCAGGGTCAGGGTCAAGGTCAAGGCCAGGGACAGGGTCAAGGCCAGGGCCAAGGCCAAGGCCAAGGCCAAGGGCAAGGACAGGGTCAGGGTCAAGGCCAAGGACAGGGCCAAGGACAAGGCCAGGGCCAGGGTCAAGGACAAGGCCAGGGCCAGGGTCAAGGCCAAGGCCAAGGCCAAGGGCAAGGCCAAGGCAAGCAAGGCGATCAAGGTCAGGGCGGCGGGCCGAACGGGTCCAAGGATCCTTCGCAAGGCGCCGGCGGGTCCGGCGGCGCGGGACAAGGCCCCGCGGGCGGAGCGACCAAGGGCGTTCAGACCGGCGGCGGAGCACTGGCTGGCAATGACCTTGACAAGCGCGGCAAGGTGGACGATCAGGACGTCGGAGCCCAGGGCGCCGGCGGCGCGAAGATCGACTCGCTGGGCAAGGCCATCGACGCCGCTGCCGCTCGGGATCGCAAGGGCGAGCCGCCCGATCCGGAACTGCTCAAGCAGTTGAACATGAACACCGAGCAGTACTCCTCGTTCGTCAAGAAGTACAAGGACCGCTTCGACCGCCAGCGCCAGGACTCAGCCGCCGGCGGTAACTCGCAGGATCAACTCGTCCAGGACCAGGCGAATCGTCCAGGCACCGATCGGCTTCAGACCGGCCAGGGCGTCGGCCAGGGCATCGGCGGCATCAACCGCCAGGCCGATGTGCAGCAGGACCAGCAGCGGAAGCTGCGTGAGGCCGAGCGGGCGAACCTATCCGACGAGCTTCGCCAGATCGTCGAGGACTACCACAAGGTCATCAGCGGCGGCCAGCAGCAGTCGCCATAGCGGTCGCTCCACCACGGCCAATCGACATAGGTAGGCCCTCGCGGGTTGTCCCTGTCGCACCACCGTACTTACATGCTCGGCACACCACAAAAACGCCCTCCGGTCGCGAGACCGGAGGGCGTTGCGATTTCCAGAATCAGGCGAGGCCGCTCAGTTGCTGCCCGCCAGGATGGCCGTGCCGGGGATGATCAGCGGCGAGAGTTCGCCGACCGACATCGCGTTCTTGGCAACCAGGTAGACCTCGACGCGGCGGTTCTGCGGCGTGCCGGTCCGCGGGTTGGTCGTCCCCGGACGCGGACGCATTTCGCCGAAGCCCAGAGCGCCCAGCCGGGTCGGGGCGACCTTGGCGCTATCCAGCGCCAGGAGCACCTCGACCGCGCGATACGTCGACAGGTGCCAGTTCGTCGGAGTCTTCGCCTTCGTCTCCGGCTTGGCGATTGGAATGCCATCGGTGTGGCCGACGACCAGCACGTCAAACTTGTCGGCCGCCTTCATGTTGATGATATTCGCGAAGGCCGCCAGTTGCTTGCGGGCATCCGGCGTCAGGTCGAAGCTGCCCTTGGCGAAGGTCAGGTCGTTGCTGAACCGGACCACGCCGCGGCTCTCGTCATACTCAAGCCCGTTCTCCTGGGCGAACTTCTTGAGCGCCGCGTTCAATTCCGCCGGCAGCGGGCCGCCCAGGTCAATCTTGACCCCGCCACCCGCCTTCAGCGCGTCCTGATACTTCGCCAGCAAATCGGCATACGCGACGTTCAGCTTGTCGAGCTGGGCCGACATCGCCTTGACCTGCTCCGGCCCGGACAGCCGAAGGGCGTCGCGCTCGTCGGTCACAGCCTTGAGCTGTGCCTCAATCGCCGCCAGCCGGTTTCGCATTTCCGTCCGCTCGCCCTCGCAGGTCTGGTAGGCCGCGTGCAGCTTGTCGTATTCGCTCCGAGTCACGCAGCCGGTGGTCAACGATGCCAGCCCCGCCAGCGAAAGCACCATCAGAATCGCGCGGTTCATTCTCCGACTCCTTTTCATTGTGATGTGTCGTCTTGTTCTGAACGCTCCCCTTCAGGGTCGCGATAACGTGCCATGGGGTGAACTGCGGGCTATTACATCTATTTGCCGCTGGCAGGTCAACAAGAAAAATGCACGCGCGCAAAAAAGCCCGGACTTAGCCGGGCTTTTCGCGTATTCCCGTTGTGCGCAGTTATCGGACGCGCGGGCCGCTGGTGCTCTTGCCGATCACCATCCCGATGATCCAGAACACCACCGCCGCCCCGCCCAACGCACCCCCAAATATGTACGGGTTGTTGCCCTGGGCCAGCGTCTCCAGATACGACGGCCAGATGCCCCGGGCAATCGCCGTGACCACAACGCCCAGCAGCGCCGCCGCCACCAGCCCGACCAGCGCCATCCCGGCGAACGCGGGCGACAGCGGGTCCGCCGCCTCGATCACTGCGGGGGCGCCCAGCACCGGGCCGGAATCCATGGCCGACTCCGTCGTCGTCGAGGCGTGCGTAACCTCAGCCGACTCGATGGTTGGGGCCGTCGGGTAAATTTCCTCGAGCAGTTCCGCGCCAAGGCTGGTGTCGTCCGCCTCACGGGTCAGGTCCAGCAGCCCGGACCCCGAGCCCGTGCCTTCCAGGCTGATCTGGTCCTCGACCGAGGGCGTAATGCTGGTCTGGGCCATCGGATCGGCTTCGATCTGAAGGTCCTCGTCGTCGAACACGCTGATGCCCGCCGACGTGATGACGGTATCTTCCTTGCTGCTGCCGCCGGTGGTGTCGTCGACCAGTTCCAGATCGACCGCATCGCCCGCCGGGGCGCCCCCAGCCTCGGCAGCCAGCTTGTTGATATCCTCGATCCGGTAGACAGGCCCGTTGTCCATGAACTCGCGCAGCCGGCCCTCGCGGGCCATCTGCTTGATTTCGTCCGGGGTCTTGCCGAGCTTCGCGGCGGCCTCGGCCTGAGTGTAGAACATTTTGGCCATGTCGCTCTCCTGCATCGGGACTGGAACAATCCGTTGCTCGCGGCCCACGTCGCCGGCTACGGCGGCGTCTTGCCTTTGTCCTTGTCGTCAGGCTTCTCGTCCGAACCGCCCGGCCTGATCGGCTTGGCCTTGGAAACCATGTCCGCAATCATCGCCGGCGACGGGTCGGTATTGTAATCTTCGAGGTAGCGGTCGTAAACAAAAGTTCTGGCCGCCGCTAGCTTTAGTTTATTCGAGTTCGGGTTGAATGTGTAGACCACCACGCTGCCCGAGCGCGAGTCGACAAGGTAGGCCCCATACAGATCTTTGCTGATCTGCGCCGGCACGACGAACACGCCGCCGTTGTCCACTCGCCCAGCCGCCGCCCCGATAGACGTCTGGGCGTAAGCTGGCCCCCCGTTCGGCTGGAGCAGCAGAATCGCCGCGTTGACCGCCAGCAGCACCACCACCAGCCACAGCGCAACCTGGGCCGGTCCACCGGATAACCGAGCGGCAACTCCCGTCTGGCCTGTCTGTTGCGTCAACCCTACTCCTCCGCGTCGCACGTCGTGCATTATATTTGGCCAAAGGCGCAGCTTGCAAGGAAAAGATGCCCGAGTCCCACGAACCCGCGGTGACTTCGATCCACCAATAATCGTCGGCCTACCCGCGAACGACGCCCCGGCCATCGCCCATGGTCGTGCCGGTGCTGTCGAACTCGTAGAAGGTATCGCCGACCTCGATGGTTCCAGTGACGGCCCCGAGGATCAGCCGGCCCAGCCCGTCGTAGACATACCACTCGTCGAGCGTCTGGTTGGCGTCGCGGGCGACGGTGTTTTCGCGGAACGTGCGATTGCTGTCGCGGTCGTGGCCGTAGCGGAACTCGTCCACCGCGTCGCCATCGACGGTCCACTTCTGATCGACCACCCGGCCGAACCGGTCCAGCCCGGCGAACCCGCCGCCGGCGTCGCCGGCCGAGCCGCAGGCGTATTCTACCACTTCGCCCCGAGCGATGTTCCACGTGGAACATTCCTCCGATTTCCCTCCCCTCGGGGGGAGGGAGCAAGGGAGAGGGGTTCGTCCGCCCAATGTTCCACGTGGATCACTGCTCCGCTCACGCCTCTCCCGCTTGCGGGGGAGGTGCGGCTTCAGCCGCGGTGGGGGTCCACTCGGACCGCCTCGGACCAATGTTCCACGTGGAACATTCCTCCGATTTCCCTCCCCTCGGGGGGAGGGAGCAAGGGAGAGGGGTTCCTCCGCCCAATGTTCCACGTGGAACTGTATTATGCGACTAATACACCGGCCACGAATACGCCATGGCGCACTGTCAATAGCGATATTATCGGACACGCCCGCCGGGAGGATGACACCGGATTTTCAAACCGCTTATGGCCATTCCTGCACGAGTCAAACTCCGCCTGAATGTGCCGATCCGAGGCACACCACGACCGGACG
>JAQTVL010000165.1 GCA_028706835.1 Phycisphaerae bacterium
CCGGCATCCTCTTCTTCCTGGGCGTGTTCCTGGCCTACATGGAACTGAACGCGCCGGGGCATTTCGTGCCGGGCATCCTGGCGGCCTGCTGCTTCGCCATCCTCTTCGGCAGCCGATTCCTCGTCGGCATGTCCGACTGGTGGCAGATCGCCCTGTTCCTCGTGGGCGTGGCGCTGATCGTTATCGAGTTGCTCACGTTCCACACGGTGGGCATTTTGCTGATCGTCGGGATCGTCTGCTGCGTGGCTGGGCTGCTGGGCATCCTGGTTCCGCACATGCCGGGTACGCTGCCGGTCCCGCGGACCAACATGGATTGGAGCATCTTCAAAAGCGGCGCCCGCGGGCTGGGCCTCGGCTTCGTCGGCGCGGTCGTCGCCGCCATGCTGTTCGCGAAATACCTGCCGAAGCTGCCCGTGGCCGGCAAGCTGGTCCTGGCCCCTCAGATCATCCCCAGCGAGCCGCCGGTGTCCGATCACGCCGCGCTCACGGAAGTCACGGTCGGCGAGATCGGCGTGGCCGAGACGCTCTGCCGCCCGGTTGGCAAGGTGCGGTTCGGAGATCGGCTGCTCAGCGCTACCAGCACCGGCGACATTATCCAGTCGGGCGAGCGAGTCAAGGTTCTTCGGCGCGATGAGAACCGCGTCATCGTCGAAAGGGCGTGACGAAGCATGTGGGTTACGATCGCGATTATCGTGCTGCTGATCCTGGCTGCCATGGTGATGGTCCTGTTCGAGATTCTCACCACCACCTTCGGCGTGCTCTCGGTGCTGGCGCTGGCGGCGCTGGGCGCAGCCATTTGGCAGGCGTCGACGATCTCGACGACGTTCGCCGTGGTGCTGGCCATCGTCGTCTTCCTGATGCTGCCGCCGTACGTCGTGCTGCTGGTGCGGGTGCTGCCGAAATTGCCGGTCGGCAAGAAGCTGTTCCTGGCGGACATCGGCGATTCGACCGCGGCCGGCCTGCCGGCGACGGAACGCTACCAGAAACTGGTCGGCGAAATCGGCGTGGCGGAGACGCTGATGCGTCCAGCCGGCGCGATCCGCGTGGCTGGCGAACGCATCCCTGCGGTGGCGGAGAGCGGCGTGATCGAGAAGGGGACGAAGGTAAAGGTTGTCGCCGCCGGCGAACAGAACCTGGTGGTTCGCCCGGTGGAATGATGAACTACGAGGTGATCAGTGGTCAGTGGACAGTGGTCAGTAGAATCCGGTCTTGTTCTTACTGACCACTGGCCACTGACCACTGATCACTGGCTATGCACGGGTGGGACTGCTTGGCGTGATGTGACATTTTAGAAAGGGTCCAGACATGCTCGCTCAGATCGTGGAACAGGGAAGCTCGGTGTTCTGGTGGGTCGCGCTCGTCATCGTCGTGGTCATCCTGCTCATCTTCCTGCTCCTGCTCGGGCAGATCTTTGGGCTGTGGATTCAGGCCTTGTTCGCGGGCGCCAAAGTCACCATCCGCCAGCTCATCGGCATGAAGCTGCGAAAGGTGGACTCCCGGCTGATCGTGCTGTCGAAGATTCAGGCTGTCCGCGCCGGGCTGGACATCACCACCGACGCCCTTGAAAGCCACTACCTGGCCGGCGGCCGGGTGCGAAACGTGGTCATCGCCCTGATCGCCGCGAACCGGGCGAACATCAAGCTGGACTTCCGGCTGGCGACGGCGATCGACCTGGCGGGTCGCGACGTGCTCGACGCCGTGCAGACCTCGGTGAACCCGAAGGTGATCGACTGCCCGAACCCAGCCGCCGGCAAGCCGACCATCGACGCGGTGGCCAAGGACGGCATTCAGCTCCGGGCCAAGGCCCGAGTGACCGTGCGGACGAACATCGACAGCCTGGTCGGCGGGGCCACCGAGGAAACGGTGATCGCCCGCGTCGGCGAGGGCATCGTCACCGCCATCGGCTCCGCCGGCAGCTACAAGGAAGTGCTCGAGAAGCCGGACAAGATTTCCAAGGCCGTGCTCGAGAAAGGCCTCGACGCCGGAACCGCGTTCGAGATCGTTTCGATCGACATCGCCACCGTCGATGTCGGCGAGAACGTCGGCGCCAAGCTCCAGGCCGACCAGGCCGAGGCCGACAAGCGCCGCTTCCAGGCCGAGGCCGAGAAGCGCCGCGCGATGGCCATGGCCACCGAGCAGGAAATGCGGGCCCTGACCCAGGAGAACCGCGCCAAGGTCGTGCTCGCCGAGGCGGAAATTCCCAAGGCGATGGCCGACTCCTTCCGCAGCGGCAACCTGGGCATCATGGATTACTATCGCATGAAGAACATCATGGCCGACACCCAGATGCGCGAGAGCATCGGCGGCGCCCCGCAGCAGCAAAAGGAAGGCCAGCAGCCGCCGAAGTGAGTTGACCTGATTGCGGGTGTCACGATTCTCTTATTCCCTCCCCCTTTGGGGGAGGGTTAGGGAGAGGGGGCGAGCCGAAGGCGAGTCGTCTTCGCCGGCGGGATCGCCAAGGAAACCAGTATGCCAAGCCTGTTGCACATCCTGGCCGACAGCGACGACGGCAGCCTCGTCAAGATCGTGATCTTCGTCGTGGTCATTGTGCTCGCGCTGGTCCGCAGGGCGTTCCGCAAGAGCAGCGAGCAGCAGCCGAATCGCTCCGCCCGCCGGCCGGCGCCCCCACCCAGCCAAAGTTCGCCGCCCACAGCCGAGCCGGTCCCCCTCGCCGAGGACCCGACGTGGCGCCCCGCGCCGGTCAGCCAACCGTCAGCCAGGCGGCCCAGCCAGGACCAGGTGGCCACCGCGTTGGAGGCCCTGCGATCGCGGCTGCCGCGCGCCCGGGTCGCCAGGCCCGCGACGCCGGCCGACGAGCGCGTCCGCACCGTTCGCGACGCCGTGGACCTCGACACCGTCGACGAGGAAGTCGAGCGGATGCAGCGGGAGTTGGAGCAGAAGCAAGCCACCCGGCAGTCGCGAATGATGACCGCTGCCCCCGCCGAGGCCGACACCGAGGCCATCGACAGCCGGATCAGCCATTTCCACGAGATGAAGACGGCCACTGCGCAGGCCTTCAGCACCGCCGTGGACCTGAGCAATCCCGCCGCCAGCCGGCTGGCCATCATCTACCACGAAATCCTCAGCCCCCCCAAGGCCCTCCGCCAGCAAGCGGAGCTTTGGGACCAGTAAGCGACCCGAAGAGGGGCCTGACTTGCTCTGTCGAAAACCCTGGGTTAACCCTCTCCCTCTGGGAGAGGGTGCCGCTTCAGCGGCGGGTGAGGGTGCTCCGCTCGCCCCGTGTTTCGACTGCGTACCCAGGTAAGTGGCATATTGCGGTACACCCTCATCCGGCCCTGAAGGGCCACCTTCTCCCAGGGGGAGAAGGTTAAGCCGAGCGTTTCTACAGAGCAGGCCTGTCCCGTTCTTAGGTTGACTTTCCCGACCGCCGGAGAAGTTGGATTTCAGAGTTGGATTTCAACACCTACCCCCCTCTTGAAATCCAACTTTTTGCGATATTTGTGGCATTTACGGAATGTGCGGATTGGCCACCCGTTCCTTCGCCCTCAAGTCTTCGCAATCACGGGTTCAGAACTCCGTGGCTCCTCCGCCCGCGCCTGCCAGAGATACACCCCACGCCCCGGCTCACGCCGTATTCTCACCCCCACCGTCTTGCCCGCCCGCCACAGCGTCATCTTGTTGATCCCCCGCTTCGCCGCCTCCGCGTTGATCGCCTCCGCCGCGTGCTCTTCGCCGTCCGCCAGCGCCTCGTGCAGGAACACCTCCGCCTCGTCCAGCCGCGACACGCGATACTCCCGCCGCGGCGCCATCACCTCCGCCACCCGCTCCTCGACCGGTTCCGACTCCCAGGCCACCCGCGGCGCCGCGGCCCCCTCCGCCACCGCCACCCGATACGCCAGCCCGCCGATGTTGTCCGCCGACAGGTTGCTCTTCACCGGCAGCATCAGCCGGCGCTGCCGGTCGTCCGGGTCCGCCGCCACCGCCAGCACCTGCCGCGCCGCCGCCGCGAACGCCACCGACCCCTGCAACCGATACAGCGGGTTGGACTGCGCCTTCTTGCCCAGGTGATGCACGCACAGCACCGCCGCCCCGCTCTCCGACGCCATCTTCGCCAGCGGACGCATCACACCGTGCAGGCTGCTGTTGCCGCCCAGGTAGGCCGAGATCGGATCGATCACGATCAGCCGGATGTCCGTCACGCGCTTGGCCATCTTCGCCAGCGACGGCAGGTCGCGCGACAGGTCCACCGCCAGTTCGTTCTTATCCCCCACCAGCTTGATCGCCTGCACCGCGGTCATGTACTCCGCGTTGCCCCCAGCCGCATCCAGCCGCGGGCGAACCGTGTCCGCCAGGTCGTCCTCCGCCGACAACAGCAGCACCGTGCCGCGCTCGCACGCCGCGCCGCCCGCCGGCCAAGCCGACCCCGTCGTCACCCGCGCCGCCACGTCCAGCGCCACCAGCGACTTGCCCAGCCCCGGATCGCCCGCCAGCATCGTCACCTTGCCCAGCGGGATCACTCCCGGCCAGAGCCACCGCACTGGCCCAGCCTTCACCGCGTTCATCCGCGCCGTGACCAGCGCATCGCCGGCCTTCCGCAACTTCGCCTGCTGAATCGCGTAAAGGAGTTCCACCCGAGTGCATCCAACCGTACACCAGTAGTCCAGTTCTCCCCCGGGCATGACCCTCGCCCGGAACGAACGCCCATGTTTCTCGTTTACAGGGCAGATTGAGACGACCTCCCCGTTCCGACTCTGGTTCGCCTCCGGAAGAAGCGGCATCAACTCGGTCAACAGCATGTGTTCTCCTTTCGAGATAGGTTTGTTATGTCTATATACCGCAAGACTTTACGCCCAAAACAAAGCCCCGCCGCACCCCCTTTGGCGGGGCATTTTCATCAGCCAGGACAACTGATAGCCTATGTTCGGTAGAAGTCAACAAATTGTTCGGTATTATTTCGCATTGGCCAAGCCCGGAACCATAGGTTCCGGGTGCCAGCCAGCACCCTCATCCGCTCCCAGCCACCGGGGCCCCCTCGGCTGTCAGTCTCGTAGGACACTCGCCCCCCGCCCTGAGCGCAGCCGAAGGGCCGTGTGTCAACGTCGTAGGACACCCGCCCTCGGGTGTCGACGCGGGCGCAGCCCGCGGCCGTGGGGGCAGTTGGCCTATTCGAGGCGGGGGAACCGGGCGGGGTGCGACAAGATCTCGTGGCAGCGTCCGAAGTCCGTCTTTTTGTGGAGTGCGGTAGCGCAGCTACCGCTTTCGCTCGGCGCCACGGCCTGACTGCTTCGCAAAGCGGTAGCTGCGCTACCGCACTCCACAAAAAGACATTCACACAAAGACACTCGCCCTCGGGTGTCGTGTTTGTTGTGGGACACCCGCCCTCGGGTGTCAATCGGCTGCGCAGCAGCCGAAGCCTTCGTCCCGGCCTTGCCGGAACGATGACACCCGAGGGCGGGCGTCCTACAAGTCGATCGATGCCGGCCCGACGGACGTGTGCCGATACCGTTGCCTGAAGGCGTGGCCTACTACGGCAAGGACAATCTCGATCAGTACCGGGCCTTGGCGGCCGCCTTCCCGGAACATCGCGCCCGCATCGCCGCCGGCCAGGCGACGCCGGAGCGGATCGCCCCGGAACTGGAGCGGCGGGAACACGAGAAGGAACTCGAACGGCAGCGATTGGCCCGAAAACGGACGCAAAAAAACCCGCTCCCTGACCCGCAGGCAAGTCCCTCGACTCGACCCGGGGACACGCCCCGCCATGCGCCACGCCAACCACCTTGACCCATCGACCAACTCTCAACGCCGCTGTCCGACCTTGCCGCCGCCGCGTCCTTCCTGAATCCCGGACAGTATTGGCGAGACGCCCATGCTACGAAAAACGGCCTAAGTTGCGCTGTGGTGGCGGTGTGCCCGTAAGGGCATTCCGGGAAACGCCTCACGGCGTCACTACAAACAGGGCGCGTCCCGCTGTTACCCTGATTTGAACCATGCCGGAAAACTCCTCCCGTTGCGGGGGAGGCGGCCCTCTTCTAGGGCACGAACGGCAGCACGAAATCGAGATAGGACGTCTCGCGCGGGCGGAACTCGGAGTGGTTCTTGACCGAATGAAGGACCACGCGAAGCCCGTCACGCCACACCTCGTCGGTCACATCTGAACGCTCTCGACGGAACGCCTTCAGGCAAATCCATACCGCCTCGGCGACGGGATCCGTCGGGTCGCGGAAGTTGATCATCGCCACCAGCGCCTCGCGGACCGCCGCGTCATCCACCCGCTCGTTGCGGCGATACTCACGGCAGATGGCGAACTCGATGTTCTGCAGCACGTCCAGGTGATCGCGCCGCATCTTCCGCTCGATTTTGCCGATGGGGACCGACACCTTGATGCCGCTGGACATGGGTGTTCCTCCTTGAACGAGACGCGCTCCAATGCCTTCACTTTTAACGTTCGTGCAGCCGGAACGCAAGCAAACTTGACGCCCCGGCGATAGCCATTTCCACGCCGTTCGCTATCATACTGTCATGCCCGACTCCCATCCGACGACCCTGTCGCTTTCGGAAGTTCACGGCAGCGTGGCGACGTCCGGACAGAAAGGACTGTTCCGGCGGATGCTTGCGTTCGCCGGGCCGGCCTACCTCATCAGCGTCGGATACATGGACCCCGGCAACTGGGCGACGGACCTGGAGGGCGGCGGCCGATTCGGCTACTCGCTTGTTTGGGTCCTGCTGATGAGCAACCTGATGGCGGTGCTGCTCCAGACGATGGCGGCCCGGCTGGGGGTTGTCACGGGGCGCGACCTGGCCCAGGCCTGCCGCGACAACTACAACCGCGGGGCGAGCATCGTGCTGTGGGTGCTTTGCGAGATCGCCATCGCCGCGACGGACCTGGCGGAACTGCTCGGCACGACGATCGGGCTGAACCTGCTGTTCGGCCTGCCGCTTCAGATCGGTGTGGCCGTCACCGCGTTCGACACGCTGCTGCTGCTGTGGCTCCAGCGGCTGGGCATCCGCAAAATCGAGGCGTTCATCCTCGCGCTGGTCGTCACGATCGCGCTGTGCTTCGTGTTCGAGCTGTTCCTGGCTAAACCCGACTGGGCCGGCGTGGCGGGCGGTTTCGTGCCGCGATTCGAAAGCCCGGCGGCGCTGTACGTCGCGATCGGCATGCTGGGCGCGACGGTCATGCCGCACAACCTCTACCTGCACTCGGCGCTGGTGCAGACGCGGCAGTTCGGCATCGACGAGGCCGGCAAGAAGCGGGCCTGCTGGTACAACTTCATCGACTCAGCCGTCGCCCTCAACGGCGCGTTCTTCGTCAACGCCGCGATCCTGATCCTGGCGGCGGCTACGTTCTGTAGCCGCGGCATCGAGGTCCAGGAAATCCAGCAGGCGTCGAACATGCTGCACGGCCTGCTGGGCAACCGGCTGGCCCCGATCGCCTTCGGGCTGGCCCTGGTGTGCGCGGGGCAAAGCTCCACGCTGACCGGCACGCTGGCTGGGCAGGTCGTCATGGAAGGCTTCGTCCACCTGCGCGTCCGGCCGTGGGTCCGCAGGCTGGTCACGCGGTCGCTGGCCATCATCCCGGCGGCGATCGTCATCTGGATCAGCGGCAGCCACGGGACCTATCGGCTGCTGATCCTCTCGCAGGTGATCCTGAGCCTGCAACTGCCGTTCGCGATCGTGCCTCTGCTCCAGTTCACGTCGAGCCGCCGGGCCATGGGTGCATTCGCGAACCCGGCCTGGGTGAAGGTGCTGGCCTGGCTGGTGGCCGGCGTGATCGTCGCGCTGAACGTCGCATTGGTAATCGGTCAACTCGGCGAGTGGGCGGCGAGCCCGGGGCTGCGGCCTTGGGTGCTGTTCCTGATGACGCCGGTGGTGGCGGCGATGGGCGCGTTCCTGGCGTGGCTGACGTTCGGGCCGGTCGTGGCGCGGTGGCGGGTCCGCCCGGCGCCGCCGGCGATGGCGGTCGCCCCGACGCTGCCCGTCGAGGCGTCGGCCCCGGTGCAGGTGCTGGCCCAGCCGCTGTACGCCCGCATCGCCGTCGCGCTGGACAACAGCGGCGCCGATGCGAACGTGCTGCGGCATGCGATCCCGCTGGCCCGCAGCCACAACGCGGCCGTCCTGCTGCTGCACGTGGTCGAGAGCCCGACGGCGGACGTCTACGGCGCGATGGTCTACGACACCGAGGACCGCCGCGACCATCAGTACATGGACAACCTCGCCACGCAGATTCACAACCTCGGCCTGAACGTCGAGGTCCACATCGGCCATGGCCGGGCGAGCGAAGAGATCGTCGGCATCCTCGCGGCGAACAAGGCCGACCTGCTGGTCGTGGGCAGCCACGGCCATCGCCGCCTGCTGGACCTGCTGCTGGGCGAAACGGTGTCGGCGGTGCGTCACGGGTTGGATATTCCGGTGCTGGCGGTAAAATGACCGGTCGATTTCTGTCCAGTGTCGTGATACCATCGCGTCGGGGTCGGTAGCCTTCGATGTTGCGGAGAGAGCCGCCATGGGAAAAGAGCGAAGTCCGTTCAGCCCCGGCAGGCCCGTTCCGGTGGAGTTTTTCGTCGGACGTCGGGCCGAGATCGGCCTGGTCTTGCGGTCCGCGGGTCAGGTGGCTGCGGG
>JAQTVL010000166.1 GCA_028706835.1 Phycisphaerae bacterium
GGCAAGTGGAAGCTTCCCGGGCGGACCGGCAAGTGGATTCTCCGCGAGGCGTTCAAGGACATCGTGCCGCCGTCGGTGTGGACGCAGCCGAAGCGCGGGTTCGGCCTGCCGCTGGACCGGGGGTTCCGGCCGGGATCAGGGCGCGGCGGCCCCTCTCCCTTGCTCCCTCCCCCGAGGGGGGAGGGAAACGGTGGGAAACTGCTGCCGCTGCTGCGGGAGTCGGTCGGGTTCCTGCCGGGGGACGTGTTTAATCACGAGTACATCGACACGTTGATCGCTGCCCACGTGGCGGGTCGCGAGGAGCACTCGCAGCGGTTGTGGGCGCTGCTCTGGCTGGGGCGGTGGTGGAAGCGGTTCGTGGGGTGAGAACTTCTGACACGGACGCACACCCGGAACCTGCGGTTCCGGGCTTGGCCAAGCCCGGAATCATAGATTCCGGGTGGGCGATGTCGCTCGCATTACGGCGTCCCTGCGAGCCGGCTCATACGAACAGCTTGTTCGTCCACGCCCGCCGGCCCTGGGCGTCCTCGATCTCCAGCCGCAGGAACGGGAGGTCCTTGTACTTGGCGAGGATCTCAGCCACGTCGAAGGTTCGCTCCTCCGCGAGTTGGCCATCGGGGCAGTTGGTCCGCCAGACGGACCACGTCGGGCCGTTCAGCCAGATGTGCTTGGACGGTGTGCAGCGGACCGAGAGCTTGCCATCCCTGAACTCGATGGCGTGGAACCGCGGGCCGGTGGAACTGTAGAACTGCCCGGCCCGGATCGCCTTCAGGATCGACGGGCGATCCAGCCGGGCGGCACCGACCATGATCCAGCCGAGGTCGAAGGGCTTCACGCCGGGCGGCCGGCCGTGGTTATCGTCGGCGGCAAAGCCGAGCAGGTCGTGGCCGGTGCGCAACGCCTCATCCCACAGCCAGACGCCGTCCTCGCGGTGGTTCAGGTAGTAGCAGACGCCATTGAAGAGCTCGACGCCGGCGTAAGGACCGCGGAGCACCTCGGCTACGCTGTTGCCCGACCAGTGCGGGTGGGCGACGACCATGATCGCCCTGTCGCGGACTGCCGCCGCGTGCATCTTCGCGAATGTCGTGCGGTCCGGAAAGGTTTTGCCGACGCCGATGCAGACGACATGCCGCGTTCGCCAGCCAGGCCCGGAACGGTCGATCTCCACCGAATCGATCAGGCAGAAATCCTTCGTCGATCGATCCTCCAGTCGCGTCACGACATTGTGGTCAGTGACGGCGATGAAGCCGTAGCCGGCATCGCGATAGCGGGCAATCGCCTCATCCGGCGACCAGCCGCCATCGCTGTTGGTCGTGTGAATGTGGGTATTGCCCTTGTGGAACTTGTCGAAGTTCAGGCCGGCGTAACGGAAGTTCAGTTTCTTCATCGTTGACCGATCCACCTGCGCAAAGAGCCAAGAATCACGTCCATCGAATATCGGACACGCACAACTCCACGCTGGAGATTCCCTGATACGTATTGATGCTTGGGCCGAATGCGATGTCGAACGGGCGGCCGCCGCCCAGCGGCTGCTCCCAGTGGGCGCCGCCGAACGCGATGGCTTTGAACACGCGGTCGCCGACGCGGACGTGGAACTGGAGATGGCTGCCGTCGCGGCCGACGCGGCGGGGCGGGTTCGCCAGGCGGCAACCCTCGGCCACCAGCACCGGCGTCGGATTGCCCTGCCCGAACGGCGCGAGGGCTTTCACCTGCCGGACCGTGTCGAGGTCCAGGTCGGCGGCTGTGACAACGGCCTCCACCCGTAGCGTCGGCTGAAGGTCCTCCTCGGTCAGGCATCGCCGAGCGTAGTCCTCGAATGCGGCCGCGAACGATTCGATCCGATCCCGCGCGATCTTCAGCCCGCCGGCCATCGCATGGCCGCCGAAGCTCGCCAGGTGCTCGCCGCAGGCCCGCAGGGCCTCGTTGATGTTGAACGCCAGGCCGGCGTTGATCGAACGGGCCGAGCCTTGGCCGATGCCGTTCTGTATGCCGATCAGCACGCAGGGCCGGCAGTAGCGTTCGACCATTCGGCTGGCAACGATGCCGACCACGCCCGGATGCCACGACTCGTCGGCGAGCACGATGGATCGCCGGGCGCGGAAGCCGGGATCGGCCTCGAACTTCTCGACCGCCTGCTTGAAGATGGCCCGTTCGGTTTCCTGCCGCTGGCGGTTGTGCTGCTCGAGGTAGTCCGCGATCTCCTTGCTGCGAGCGGGGTCTGCCAGCGTGAACAGTTCAACGACGTTGTGGGCCTCGTCCATTCGCCCGGCGGCGTTCAGCCTTGGGGCCAGCGTGAATCCGACGTGGTAGCTGTCTACCTTCTCGGTTCGCAGGCCGGCTGAGTCGATCAGGGCGTCCAGCCCGGGCAGGCCGGTCTGCTTGATCGCCCGCAGGCCATGGGTGACCAGGATGCGGTTTTCGCCCAGCAGCGGCACGACATCGGCGACCGTGCCCAGGGCGGCCAGCGTGACCGCCTGGAGCAGGAACTTGCGGAACGGGTCGGACACCTTGGTATTCGCCGTGAGCGATTGGCCGATCGCCCAGGCGAGTTTCATGGCGACGCCCGCGCCGCACAGCCGCGGGTTTGGGTAGCTCCCCGACAGCGCCGGGTGAACGATGCAGGCCGCGTCCGGCAGGCCGGCGGCGCTTGGCTCGTGGTGGTCGGTGACGATCAGTTCGACGCCGAGTTCGCGGGCGAGTTTTGCCTCGGCGATGGCGGTGACGCCGCAATCGACGGTGATAACCATCTTCGCGCCGCCCCCCGCCAGTGTCCGCAGGGCCTCGGAGTTCAGGCCGTAGCCTTCTTCGAGGCGATGCGGGATGTAGTAGTCCGCCTGCCCGCCGGCCAACTTGATCGCGTGCCAGAGAATGGCGGAACCGGTCGTGCCGTCGACGTCATAGTCGCCGTAGATGACGATCTTGCGGCCGTCGCGGACCGCCGCGAGGACTCGCTTGGCTGCGTCGGAGCAGCCGGGCAGTGTTTCCGGAGCCGGCAGGTCCGTCAGTTTGGGGTCGAGAAACGCCGCGGCCTGCGCGGGGTCGGACAGGCCGCGATTGCTGAGGAGTTGGCGAAGGAGCCTGGGGATTCGCGGGTCGCGTGCGTCCGAGTCTTGCAGTGCGGGTGCGACGATCCATCGCTTCGAGATGACAGGCTTCACACCGCCTCCTTGCGCCCGGCCTCGGGCCGGGGAGCAACCACTCCCCAACACCGGCGGCGATTATAGCGTGCGGAGGGTGGAACGGTCGAGGGTCCGCCGTCACGGCCTGGACGGATCGTCCGATGGCGGCGCCGACTGCGGAGGCAGGGACATGAGCAGGTCGTCAATCGAGAGTTTGGCGATCAGGACTTCGCCGGTGGCGCGGGCGCCTTCGGCAAGGCGGGACAACTCCTGGCGGGCAAACCCGCTGGCGAGATGCTCGACCGCCTCCGACGACCGAGCGAGCGCAGCGGTCGGCGGGACGAGTATCGTTCGCGACGGCGGCTGTGATGCCAGCGGCGCGGGCGCGGCGGGCGCTTTCAGCACGACCGTCGGCGGGTTTGATGTCGAAGATGTTTGGCGAGCCGACGTTCGCTGCAGCAGGGCAAGCGCCAGGAGCAGCGCCGCCGCCACGCCAAGGCCCGCAGTCGCCAGCGACCAGCGTAAGGCCGGATGGGCCGGGACGATCGGCACCGGAACGGGCGGGGCGTGAAGCCGATCGAGAATCCGGGCTCGCAGTGTGGTTGAGGCACGGATCGGCTCAAACGCCGGCTCGCGTAGCTCTGCCACCAGCCGCCGCTCGGCGGCCACGACGCGCTGGCAATCCGGGCATGCCGCGACGTGTCGTTGCTGCCACCCCGCGAGCGGCTGGCCGTCAGCCACGCGTCGATCCGCAAACCAGCGAACGATTCGGCAGAACATGGTTCACACCTGCGCCCCAGCCACGCTGGGACGTTTGATGAGTGTGTCGGCGGCAGTGTCCGAAAAGGCCGCCAGTCGGGTCCGCAGCAGCCGGGCACGACCTCGGTGCAGCAGGACCCTCACATGGATTCGCGTCTTGCCCATGGCGGCGGCTACGTGCCGGACGGGCAGGGCCTCGGCGTAGTGCAGCCACATCGCGGCGAACTGGTCGTCCGAGAGCGTGTCGCGGGCCACACGCCACACCGCGCCGTCTCGCTCGCCGTCCGCGACGTCGTCGATTGGCTGACGAGTTCGGCGATCGCCCAGTTCCAATCCCGCGACATCGGTGTCGGGCTTGCGGCGGCGGGCATGGTCGATCGCCAGCCGGGTGGCGATGGTGAACAGCCAGGCCGAGAAACTTCTGCCCGGCACGTATCGCCCGATCGCTGCGAAGGCCCGCAGCAGCGTTTCCTGCGTCAAGTCCTCGGCATCGTGTTCGCTGCGGACGCGGTGGCGCAGGTAACGTTGCAGCCGGGCGACATAGCGGTCGACCAGTATGGCAAACGACGCGGACGAGCCGGCCCGAGCGAGTCGAGCCAGCTCATCCGCGTCCAGGTGCGTCAAGTCGGCGGACAAATCAACCTCGTCTGACCGCGGGATCGCGCTCAGAAATCCTTCGGGTCCGCCGGCACCTTGCCTGTCGGGGCGGGGGCAGTGCCATCCGGCTTGACCGGCGGGTTCTTCTGCTGGGCCTTCATCTCGCTCATGTGCTTGATCGCGGTCTGCAACTTCTCGACGTCCCAGGAGCCGGTAATCGTGACGCCGGCGTTTTCGCCGCCGACCGTGATTCCCTTGACCAGTTCGATCGCGTCGGCAGCGCCGGGGTTCTCAGCCGGGTCGACCATGGACACCATCGCGAGCAGGCCGGCCAGCATCTTGCGGGCCTGGTCCGCGTCTTCGGCGGCGGTCATCGCGCCGGTCACCTTGAACGAGAACTTCTTGTCGGCCTCGCAGATTTCCATCGTCCCGGTCTTGACCTTCTTAATCAGGGCCAGCGGGCCGGCCGCGGGCACCTCGTCCGGCAGGGCGATGTCGCGGGCCGCCATGAACACCAGGCTGCCGGCGCTCGGCTTGACCATCGCAGCCAGGTCGCCGCCCTTGGCCAGGCTGTCTTTCTTGCCGGCCAGGACGTCGATCGCGGCCTGTACCGAGTCCATGCTGGCCGCCAGGACGATCTTGTTGTCGGCGACGAAGCAGCCATACATCACGTCGGCCTTGGCGCCTTCCTCGGCCGGCTTGTCCTGCTTCGTCCACTCGTGAATGGTCTGCCCGTTGTAGGTGCTTTCCTTGTGGCCGGCCTTCTTGCCAATCGCCTCGATCACCTTCGCCTTGTCGAGCTTGATCTCGGCGACGGCGGCCAGGCTCTTCTCGTCATACGCGGTGCCGTAGGCGGTGATGCTCTTGACGTCCTTGGTCGGGTCGAACCCGGCCTTGTCGAGGCATTCCTTGACGCCCTTCTGGAGTTCCTCCGCGGGAATCTGGGTCAGGGTGAACTTGCCGATCTGTGATGCCAGGCCCGCCTCGACATCCACGTGGGCCACCCACTTGGCGTCCGCGGGCACCTGGGCCGGCTGGAACGGCCCAGCCAACACGGCCGACGCCACCAGCAGGGCCATCGCGGAGATCATCATCGCTCGCTTCATTGTGTCCTCCTTGGGACAGAAGTAGATTCAGCGGCGCCATTGCCGCTGGGTATCATAGCAGTATACGAACGTCGGGGCGACAGGTTACACGCAGTCCGCAAATCGGCGAGAGCGACATTGAAAATCACGGTTCCAGCGGTTATCACTTCTCACGAGCCGCGTATTCGTTTAGCCGCAGGACCGCAGGTCCGCGCTGGCGATACCGGTTCAACAGGAGCAGACATCGTGACAACCGCTCGCGGATCGAAGTTCTCTATCGGCGTCGTGGCCAATTGCCTGAAGTTGCCCGATCCTGCCGCCGCGGCCAAAGCGGCGCGCGATATCGGCATCGAAGGCCTCCAGGTCTACACTCGTCGCCCGGCTGAATGCTCGCCCCAGCAGTGGGCGGACACCTGGCGGGCCGCCGCCGGGGCCGCCGGGGTCCGACTAGCATCGGCTGTCACGGGCTTTCCGCAAGAGGACTATTCCTCGATCGCCGCGATCCACCGCACCGGCGGGCTTGTGCCGGACGACATGGTCGCGGAGAACATCGGGCGCGTCCGCGACGCGGTCGAGTTCGCCCGGGCGATGGGCGTCGACCTGCTCACGTTTCACGCGGGGTTTATCCCGGAACGCTCGGCAGACCCGGTGTTCGTCAAACTGCGGGACCGCGTCGCCCGGTGCGGCGACCTGGCCGCGGCTGCGGGTGTGCGGATCGGCCTGGAGTCTGGGCAGGAGTCGGCCGTCGCACTCAAGCAGTTCCTCGCGGCGGTGAACAAGCCCAACGTCGGGGTGAACTTCGACCCAGCCAACCTGATCCTCTATGGCCGACAGGACCCGATCGAGGCGGTGGACATCCTGGCGCCGCACATTTTTCAGGTTCACGCGAAGGACGGCGTCTGGTCCGCCAAGCCGGGCGAGGAGTGGGGCAAGGAGGTCCCGCTCGGCAGCGGCGATGTGGAGTTCCCGGCGCTGCTGGCCAAACTGGCTGGGCACGGGTTCGCCGGCTTCCTCGTCATCGAGCGTGAAGCGGGCAAGCAGCCGTTGGACGACATTCGTAGCGGCGTGCAGTTTCTGCGCGGGCTGATCTAGACTTCGTTTCGCGGAGTCCCCATGAAGACCGTTCACCTGATCGGGCATGCGCACCTCGACCCGGCCTGGCTATGGCCGGTGGCGGAGGGAATTGATGCAGCCGTCGCGACCGTTCGCAGCGCGTGCGATCTGCTGGACCAGTATCCGGCGTTCGTGTTCACAGCCAGCGGCAGTTGGTTCCACCAGCAGGCTGAACTGATCGACGCAGCGCTGTTCGCGCGGGTCCGCCGGTTCGTCGAGGCCGGCCGGTGGGCCCTCGTCGGCGGGATGGTGATCGAGCCGGACTGCAATCTGGCGTCGGCTGAGACGTTCGCCCGGCAACTGGAGGTCGGGCAGGGGTACTTTCGCAGCCGGTTTGGGCGGACGACCACGGTCGGCTACAACATTGACTCGTTCGGCCACACCGCCTATCTGCCGCGCTATCTGCGGCAGGGCGGGCTGGATTCATACGTGTTCATGCGGCCGGGCAACCACGAGATGAAGCTGCCCGGCCCGTTCTTTCGCTGGCAGAGCCCGGACGGATTCGAGGTGCTCGCGTTTCGCCTGCCGCTGGCGTATTGCACCGGCGAGGCTGACCTGCGCAAGCACGTCGAGAAGACGCTGTCGGCGATGCAGGACGGCATCGACGACATCATGCTGTTCTACGGCGTCGGCGATCACGGCGGCGGGCCGACGCGGCAGCAGATCGATTGGCTGATCGAGCACGCCGATGCGTTCCCGGGCGTGCGCCTGGTGTTCAGCCATCCGTGTGCGTGCCTGGACGCGGTGGCCCCGCAGATGGGCAAACTGCCGGTCGTCCGCGGCGAACTTCAGCACCACGCCGTCGGCTGCTACACGGTCGAACGGCGGATCAAGGTCGGCACCCGCCGGGCGGAATCGCGGCTGGCGCAGGCGGAACGGACGATCCACTTGGCCGGCGGCGAGCCCGGCCCGTTGGCGGGCGCTTGGCAAGCGGTGCTGTTCAATCAGTTCCACGACATCGCCGGCGGCACGTGCGTGGACGCCGCCAGCCGGCGTGCGGCCGCGGAACTGGCGGCGGCGGAATCGACCGCTGACCTGGCGATCACGCTTGCGACGCGGGCGGCAGCGCGGTCCGAGGCCGAGCCCGGCGTCCACAAGATCGTCGTGCTAAATACCAGCGATCGGTCCTTCGACGGCTTCATCGAGCACGAGCCGTGGGGGAGCGGGCAAGTGGTCTGCCACGCGACCTTGCGGGACGAGGCCGGCCAGACGATCGAGACGCAGTCGATTCTGCCGGCTTACAACGTGGACTGGGGCCGGCAGATGTTGTTTCGTGTGTCGGTCGCGCCGGGCGGCCGGCAGGTGTTGCGGCTGGAACCGGGGGCGAAACCGGTCGATGTCGGGGCGGCGGCTGACAGCGTAAATCTCGGGGCCGAACTGGGCGGCGAGAAGATAAGCGTGGGCGGCTGGTCGCTCTCGCTGGACGTTCACGACGACCCGACTGATACATGGTCTCATTCGGTCATCGACCGGTTCCCGGATCGCCCACTCGGTTCGTTTCAGTGGCAAGGCGAGTGGGAAACGTTCGAGACCGGTCCGCTGCGGGCCGCCGTTCGCCGGCTGGCAACGTGGGATCATTCGCGGCTGTGGTGCCATCTCTCGCGGGCAGTCGGCGAGCCGTTCCTGCGGTTACGGCTGCTGCTTACCTGGTCGCAGATTCGGCAATTGCTGCGTCTGTCGCTTTGCCCGGCCAACGGGCCGATCGTTCGGCGGGCCGATCGCGTGAGCGGCGGTTGGCTCGATCGGCCGATCTGCGAGCGAGAGTTCCCGTTCGGCGGCGGCACGGTCGTTGCGACCGCGGCGGATCGCCTGGCGGTCGCCGCGCCGGACGTGTTCTCGCTGAAGGTCGATGCGTCGGCTGTCGGCTTGCTGCTGGTGCGGAGCCCGTTCCAGGCGCACCATGCC
>JAQTVL010000167.1:0-2092 GCA_028706835.1 Phycisphaerae bacterium
TCCCCTTGTAGAACTCGTCGAATATCTCGCCGTTCGGCGCCGGCGTCGGGACCGAGACGGTCACGCGCTTCGGCAGGAAGCCTCCGAGCGAACGGCGGCAGTCCATCAGGTAGTGGAACTCGGGGCTGTCGGCCGGCGGCCGGTAGAACGGGGCGCTGCCGACCTGGGCGTCCGAGATCGGGATGTCGAACCGGTCGCGGAACGTCAGCAGTTCCGCCTCGTTGAGCACCTTTTGCTGGTGCGTGATGTTCTTGCCCTCGCCGGCCTCGCCCAGGCCGTAGCCCTTGATCGTCTTGGCCAGAATCACGGTCGGCGCGCCCTTGTGTTCCGTGGCCGCCTTGTATGCGGCGTACACCTTCGCTGGGTCGTGGCCGCCGTAACGCATCTTCCAGAGTTGGTCGTCGGGGATGTCTTTGACCATGTCGAGTAGTCGCTGATCGACGCCGTAGAAGTGTTTGCGGATATAGGCGCCGCCTTCCACGGCGTACTTCTGGTACTCGCCGTCGACGATCTCCCCCAGCCGCCGGGCCAGCAGCCCTTCGGTGTCGCGAGCGAACAGCGGATCCCATTCGCTGCCCCAGATCACCTTGATGACGTTCCAGCCGTCGCCGCGAAACACGGCTTCGAGTTCCTGGATGATGCTGCCGTTGCCGCGGACCGGGCCATCCAGACGTTGGAGGTTGCAGTTGACCACGAAGATCAGGTTGTCGAGCTTCTCGCGTGAGGCCAGCGAAATCGCCCCCAGCGCCTCCGGCTCATCCGTCTCGCCGTCGCCGAGGAACGCCCAGACTTTCGCGTCGGTGTGCTCCCGCAGGCCGCGGTCCTCAAGGTAGCGCATGAACCGCGCCTGGTAGATCGCCATGATCGGCCCAAGGCCCATCGACACCGTCGGGAATTGCCAGAAGTCCGGCATCAGCCAGGGGTGCGGATACGATGCCAGCCCGCCGCCGGGGGCGAGTTCGCGTCGGAAGTTGGCAAGTTGCGCCTCCGTCAGCCGGCCCTCGAGAAATGCCCGCGCGTAGATTCCCGGCGAGGCGTGGCCCTGAAAGAAAACCAGGTCGCCGCCGCACGCATGGTCGCGGCCCCGGAAGAAGTGGTTGAACCCGACCTCGTAGAGCGTCGCCGCCGACGCATACGTCGAGATATGCCCGCCGATGCCGTGCTCCTGGCGGTTGGCCCGCACCACCATCGCCATCGCGTTCCAGCGGATCAGGCTCTTGATACGCTTCTCGATTTCCCGGCTGCCGGGGTAGGGCGGCTGGTGCTCGACCGGGATGGTGTTGACGTACGGGGTCTGCGACGTGACGGGCAACTCAACGCCCGCTCGCTGGGCGCGGATCTGGAGGGCGCTGAGCAATCGGCGGGCGCGGTCCGGGCCACGCTGGTAAAGCACGTCGTCCAGCGCGTCCAGCCAGTCGCGCGTTTCGACGGCCTCGATATCTTCGCGATCAGGCTTTGCTAGAGCGTCAGCCGCTTGTTTGGGCAGGGCAGTCATACTCAACCTCGGCCGACGCGGTCAGCGTCGGCTGACTTACTATAGGACCGCCGCGACCCGGGCGGCTACTCGCCGCAACCGCCGGCGGGAATTCGGGTTGAATGCAGTAACTGGGACCGGTCACATCGTGGAGTGAATCCATGCGAGCGTTGGACTGGCCGATGGTATTGGGCGTTCTGTTTCTGCTGGCGGCAAGCGTTGCCTGGGCGGGCGACATCGTGCGCACCCCCCGGCTGACAAGCGAGCATGTCGTCGACTGCTCGACGATCGAAAGCATTGTGGCCGGCGTGATCAAGCCGGAGATGACGCCGCGGCAGAAGGCGGAGGCCGTCTATGAGTTCGTCCGCCAATACCGCTGGCACTGGACACCGGCCCGTGAAGGCGATCGCCGCGACGATTACGAGTACGGCGTAGTGTCCGACCCGGTGAAACTGCTCAACGTCTACGGCTACGGGTACTGCTTCCAGACCGGGCCGCTGCTGGAAGCGTTGTATCAGGCGGTGGGCCTGGAGGCCCGCGTCTTCGGCATCAGCGGCCACACCATCTGCGAAGTCTACTACGAAATCGCGTATCACTACTACGATTCCGACCAGCACG
>JAQTVL010000167.1:2102-8547 GCA_028706835.1 Phycisphaerae bacterium
TGGAGCGCGACCCCATCGCCCCCGTGCTCAACCAGCCGAACCCCAGCGAGCCGTTCTTCCCAGCCGTCAAGAATCCGCGCGTGCCGTACGAGTCGAAAGTGATCGTCGCAGCCTACTTCGCCAGCCGGGAGAACAACCACACCCGGCACGACAAGGTGGACATCGGCCATCGGATGGACATCACGCTCGCGCCGGGGATGCGTTACACGCGGTATTTCGAGCCGCGGGGCGCGTGGTGCTACCGCTACAAGGATCTCGAGGGCGAACTGAAGAACGGCTACATCGATGCGGAGGTCGGGCCGAAAGACCCATTTAGCGACAAGCGATACGGCAGCGGCGTGCTTGCCTGGCAGCCGGACCTGGGCAGCGGCACCAACGAGTATCGCGCCGGCGTCTGGCTGGATGAGAACATCGCTCAGGATGCCAGGGGGCTCTCGCCCGCCGCGGCGGGCAAACCGGCCTGGTCCGTGTTTCGCGTCCGGTTGCCGTACGTGATTGTCGGCTTCCCCAGTTCATGGACCGAACACAAGCCGGTGGGCGCGGCTGTCGTGTCAGCGAAGTTCGCGCGAACGGCTGCCGACACCGCGGCAATCAGCGTCTCGACCGACGGCGGCCGGATGTGGAAGACCGCCTGGAAGAGCGAAAAGGAAAAGCCGGGCGAGACGCAGCCGGTGGTCGATCTGAGCGAGTTTGTCGAGGGCCGCTACGAGTATCTTGTGCGGTTCGAGATGCAGGCTGGCAAGTCGCCCGCGGGCTGCCGCCTGGATAGCGTCGCGATCCAGACGCAGTTTCAACTGAACCCCGCGACGCTGCCTGCCGTGCGCGACGGCCACACGAAAATGCGGTTCGCTCTCGGCGACGAGACGGAGGTCACCGAACTGGTGCCCGACCTGATGACAGGCGAAGGCTTCCTGCGCGACGTCCAGCAGATCCAGGATATCGCATTTCGGCCGGGCCGGCTGTCCAGCCGCGGCGGGCGGACGGGCGAGATCATCTACGAGTTGACGCCGCCGAAGCCCGGCCTCATCCGCGGCGTCGGCATCGTCGCCGGCTGTCGGCGCGAGCCGACGCAGTTGAACTATCAGGACGAAACGCAAGTCTGGCTGGCGGAGAACGAGCCGAAGGGCTGGAAGCTCGTCGCCGCGTCCGACGTCCCGCCGTACGCCATGCACTGGTCGCACTTCCTGTCGGCGCAGCCCAGGTGCGGGCCGGACACCAAGCGGGTGTTCGTGAAGTTCACGGTCAAGACGGTCCGCAGCGCCTCGATACAGTTCATCCGCATGAGGCTGTACTGGCAGCCCGGACAGGCAGTGGCGGGCAAGCCGCTGCAATTGGACGCGCCCGGCCTGCCGGTTCGCGGCGTGCGGATCGAGCATGGGTGGGTTGAGGGGGGCACGGAAAAGCGATTTGAGACGACCATCAAGGACGCCCCAGCCGAGTACGCCGTCGAGGCCGGCAAGGGCGTGGTCAACAAGTGGGTCACTATCGAGCCGATCCGTGACCCGTCGCTGAGGGACGCCTGGCGGGCAAACGATCCGCCGGTTGCTGCCCCGAAACTGCCCAAGCCGCAACTGGTCGACGTGAAACTGCGCGACGAGATGGCGACCCTTTGCCGGCAGATCGACCAGGACCCCGCAAAGTATCTGCCGAAGGCGGCGGCCAGCAAGATCGAGTGGCTTGTGACCGGCGCCCGCGAGGCGTTGGCGATGTTCAAGACGCAGTATCCGCTGCCTGAGCCGAAGTTCGGAGCCGGCACGCTGGCGCGAGCGGCCCGGCTGCTGGCGGCTCACGAGGCCGGCGCGGCGAGCGCCCCAGCCGCCACGGCAGACGACGCGGAGGACGTGACAGCCCCCGTCACCACCGCGCCCGACGCAATGAATGCCAACAAGCTATTTGCCTGCCTCCAGGCGACGCAGGATCGCGGCGACCGGTCCGTGCTCGCAGCCGCTCTCGTGCTCCAGGGCGACCAGCGCGGCATCGCGCCGCTCGCCGAGGCCCTCAAGGGCGGAACGACTGCTGCCACCGCTGAACCAGCCGCGGTGCTGCTCAAGGCCGGGGTTGCTGCCGGCCGGCAAGTGGCGCGGACTATCATGGTTGGGCCGGACACCTACCTGAAACTGCGGTTCCTCGATTGCGTCGAGATGGGCGGGCTGCCGGCTGTCCCCGATGAGTTGCTGGTCGGCCTGACCGACCCCAGCCAGTGGGTCCGCCAGTCCGTGCTTCGACTGTGCCGCGGCCAGAAGAGCGCGAACGTTGGACGCCTGGTGGCCCGCGTCGCCAAGGACGACCCCGCCCAGTTCCTCCGCGAGGAAGCGGCAGGGATGTTGAATCGGTAGAAGCCTCAGATCGCCAGCTTCCGTGCCTGCTCCAGCCGGGCGGCGACGTTGTCCCAGTTGACCACATCCCAGATCGCCTTGACGTAGTCCGCCCGGCGATTCTGGTACTTCAGGTAGTACGCGTGCTCCCACACGTCGAGCACCAGCAGGGGCACCACGCCCCACTGCGTCAGGTTCTGATGTTTCTCCGCCTGCATCACTCGCAGCACCTTGGCCACGGGCTCGTAGGCGAGAATCCCCCAGCCGCTGGCCTCCACCGAAACCGTCGCCGCCGTCAGTTCCTCCTTGAACCTCGCGACGCTGCCGAGGTCCGCGGCGATCGCTTTCGCCAAGTCGCCCTTCGGCTCGCCCCCGGCCTTGGGGGCCAGGTTGGTCCAGTAGATCGAGTGCAGGATGTGCCCCGATCCGTTGAATGCGGCATCGCGGCCGAGCGCCTTGATCGACTCGAAGTCCCCTTTTTCCCGGGCCGCCGCCAGCTTCGCCAGCGTGCCGTTGAGGGCCTTCACATAGCCTGCGTGATGCTTGTCGTGGTGCAGCGTCAACGTTTCCTTGTCGATGGCCGGTTCGAGCGCGTCATAGGCATAGGGCAGGGGAGGCAAGGCGTACTCACCGCCCTTGAACAGATCGGGCGTCCCTGCCGCCGCGTCGGCCCCAATCGCCGTCTGCGGCTGGCCCAGCATCGCCAATCCGTACGCCCCGATCACCGAAGCCCCCACCGTCTTGAGCATCTCGCGCCGGTCCATGGTGTCTCCTCAGAATTGCCCGCTGGCTATCCGTTCCGTTGCAGCAATCTTAGGCATCACCCGCGACAAGGCAAACGCCGGGTGAAGCCGCAAGCCCGTCGCGGCCGATACTTACACTGGAACGAGTTGCATTGCCCCAAGGAGAGCGATATGCAATTGTGGCTGCGGGTGGCACTGCTGGTGATAGGCATGTGGTTGGCGGGCTGAAATTCGCCCCCTCGGTTTTTTCACGCCTGGCGTGGCTCAACCCGCGGCAGGAGGATTGCATACGCCAGCGTCCGCCAGATGGCCGACACCAGGAACAGGATTGCGTAATAGCGGAGCGCGAACGGCCCGATGTCGAGCTTGAAGCCCGCCGTCAAGTGCGACAGCCACGAGAATAGCAGCCCGGAGACGAACCCAGCCGACGCGACCGCCAACGCGAACAGCGCCTGGTAGCTCGATGAGCCTTCCTCTCCGCCGGAGAACTGGAGCAGGTTGTTGAAACTGCACTGCTCGCCGCCGTTCCAGCCGATATTGCACAGCGTCTGGCCGACGATCCCCAGCCACCAGTACTGTGGCGTGATGAAGATCCATGTCAGCGGATAGATCGACGGGTAAAGCATACTGATCAGCCAGACGCGCCGCCGCCCGAAGCGGTCGATCAGCCGGCCCCACGTCGGTGCGACCAGCACCTCGCCCAGCGGCGGGATGACCATGAACATCAGTTGCGACTGAAGGTCGTTCACGCCGAGGCCCTGGCGGGCGTATATCCAGATGTAGTACCCGATGCCGGCCGTCCCGAGATAGTAGACGAAATAGAACACCAGGTAGCGGACAAACCGCGGCTGACGCATCGCTGGGCCGAATACCTCCGCCAGCCGGGGCGCCCGATCGAGCGGCTGTTGGGGCCGATCCGGCACGCGCCAGAAGAACAGAATGTCGATGCACCCAAGCACGGCCGCGACCATGAAGAAGATCGAGCATAGCCTCAGCGCGGGCACAGGGAAATTGAACGCCTCGATGTGCCACGCATGCCACGGCACCGGCACGTGGAACTCGGTGACTCTCAGTCGCCACAGCGCCCAATCGTTCGGCCAGGGCAACTTGATCACGCCGATCCGCGATGCGTTCAGCAGCCACCCGGCGGCGAGCGACATGCTCGCGAGCACCGCCTGCCCGAGCCGGCTGCGCAGCCCGAAGTACCGCCCGCGCAGCCGCGCCGGGATCACATCCGCCATCCAACTCGTCCACGCCGGGCCGGCGGCGTGCGCCCCGATCGCCTGGAACAACAGTAGCGACAGCACGCTGATGATCGCCGCGGTCGAGTAGCGATGCACTGCGTAGGGCAACAGCGCAATGACCAGCCAGCAGGTGCGGTGGATCAGGTTGGCCACGAAGAAGATCGGCTTTCGCCGCTGGGTCCACTCGATCCAGTAGCTGCCGAAGAGTTGGAAGAACGTGGCGAGATACGGCACTGCCGACAGCAGGCCCCAGGTGAACGGGTGTTCTTTCAGCCCCATGTCCTCGGCGAACCGAATCATCGGCGTGCCGTTGACCAGGGCCAGCCAGCCGGCCCCGAATACCCAGGCGAACATGATGTTTCGCAGGTGCGGGCGCGCGGTTTCACCACGGCGGGCGGGAAGGCTATTGGAATCTGCCGTATCCATCAAAAGCGGCCCCATGTCGGGGCCACTCCATCATTCAACCTTGAAAACCAGTACGACGGCAGAGATTATACCGCGCCGCCCCAGCCGGCAAGCGCCGATTCATTTGCCTTTGCTCCGTGAGCGGGTTATAGACATGCGGCGTCGCGTCTCGCGCGTGAGTCGCATCTGTTGTTTAGCCGCAGGACCAAAGGTCCGCGATTGGATCTCCACCGCATCGCTCAGGAGGCCCCCCATATGGCGTTCGAACGAGATGTTCCGGACCCCCGACCCGACCGGCCCACTTCGCCTGGCGATCTGCACATCGTGACCGAGCCGCGGGTCTACCTGGTCGGCCGGCAGGTGGTCGATCAATCTGTCGTCGAGCAGTTCCTGGCTGACGAAGGAGCCGCTTGGCAGACCGACACCGAGGTCGGCGCCGAGCGGCTGGCCGAGATGGCAGGCCGGCTGTGCTATATGTCGTTCGGCAAGGGCCGCAAGAGCAACGCGGAATACCTCGGCCACATCATCGAGGTCGGCCACGGCAGCGTGCTCGAACACGGGGTGTGGAATTTCATCTTCACGGGCGTGTCGCGAAGCTTCACGCACGAACTGGTCCGCCACCGGGCCGGGTTCGGATACTCGCAACTTTCGCAGCGGTATGTCGATGAGTCGGAGAGCGACTTCGTCGAGCCGGACTGCATCGCCGCCGACCCGGAGTTGCACGCCGTGTGGATCGAGGCGATTCGGTCGGCCCAGGCCATCTACTGCCGGCTGTCGGATGCGCTGTTCGAGAAATTCGCCGCCGTGCCCGACAAGACCCTACGCCGCAAGGCGGCCCGCCAGGCGGCGAGGTCGGTCCTGCCGAACGCGACGGAAACGAAAATCTTCGTAACCGCCAACGCCCGCGCGATCCGGCATTTCATTGAGCTCCGCTGCAACGAGCACGCCGAGACGGAGATTCGGGTCGTGGCTGCCAAGGTGCTGAGGATCATGCAACAGGAGGCCCCAGCCCTCTTCGCGGACTACGCGTTCGTCGATCTGCCCGACGGCACCCAGGAGGCCCGCACGGATCATCGCAAGGTGTAGCGTTCATATCGCAGCGGTCAGCTTTCAGCAAGAATGCCTCTTGCCGTAGCTGAAAGCTGAGAGCTGACCGCTGAAAGCTTCTTTTCCTGTGCGCGCGAAATCGGCCTGACACGCAATCATCGCGTTCAGGCTCTGTAAAACCGGCTGGTGTGTAGAAAGATCGTCCCGTGCGGCCCGCGAGGTAACGCGCGGCCTCCGCATTGGGGTACTACGGTACTGCACTGCATCCGCGGCTGGCCAGGGCGAATTGCGTCGGAGCGTATAGGCGGGCTGCGGAGGGACGCCAACTACTTACACATGGGTCCCTCGAGGGCAGGCAGGGTCAAGGCGTGATCATCACGCGTCTGTTCGGACCGGCGGACGGTCCAGCGTCCAGTACTCCCAGGTAAAAAGGGAGTTAGGACGCCAAGTCGCCCGGAGCACACAAATACAACCGCTCCAGGCGTCGTCGCCGCAGTCCGCAAACCTTGGGCCTGCGATCCCCGAACATATTCGCCACTCGCGGCGCCGCACGGGACGAAAGCTCGGTAAGAGCATTGTCTCGTTGGCACTGCACACAGTGCCGGGTGTCAAACCAATCCCGACGAGCGCTCGTTCGAGATCAAGTTCGCCACCCGACACGGGGCGACGACGGCTTCTAGAAAACCATCGC
>JAQTVL010000168.1 GCA_028706835.1 Phycisphaerae bacterium
TCGCCTTCGCTGACCGCGGACAGTATCTGCCGCTCAACGTGCTCGAGGTCGTCGCTGACGCGCGGGGCGCCGGACAGCCGGCGAACCAGTTCGTCGATGCCGGTCAGCAGCCCGGTGACAGGCGTCAGCAGCACGCTGACGAATCGCAGCGCGGGCAGCATCCGCACGAGCAGCGGCTCGCCGGCGTAGCGGGCCCATGCGTTCGGAACCGCCACGGAGAACACGATCATCACGAGGAACGCGGCCACGCCGGTGATCGCCAGGTGCAGTGCCCAGTGGCGGTCGGACCACACGTCGAACACGTGCGCCAGGCCCAGTATCACCAGCACGTTGAACAGGATTCGCAGCGTCGCGGTGGTCAGAATCATCCGGCCGAGGCGGTCGAGCATGGGCGTGGGATCGGGGTTGCGCCCGCGGCGGGTCAGTTCCTCTTCCATGCGGACGCGGTTGAACGTTCGCAGCGCGTAGTTGCAGGCGGCGAACAGGCAAGACAGCGCGGCGGACGCCGCGATAATCGTCCAGGAGATGGCAGTCACCTGACGGGGACCTCCAAGAGACCGACGGCGGACTTTACCGCCGGGAGTATTGTAACCGATTCTGCGGCGTGGTCGCGAAACGATGAATCGGACTGGGAAGTGGGCTACCCCTTCAACCGCAATCCGAACCGGGCGAGCAGTTCACGCTGGCGGTCGTGCATACGCTGTCGGCCGGCGGGCGTGGCGTCGTCGTAGTCAAGCAGGTGCAGCAGGCCATGGGCGACGTAGAACAGCAACTCGGCGACGATGGAATGGCCGAGTTCCTTCGCCCGGCGGCGGGCGACGTCGGAGCACACGATGAGTTGGCCGAGGACGCTCTTCCGTATCGCGGCCCGCCCGCGAGCTTCCGCTCGCGGCTCGTCGTCGGAGAGGTTGAAACTCAGCACGTCAGTCGTGCCGCGATGGCCGAGATACTGCATGTTCAACCTGGCCATCTCGCGGTCGCCGACGATGGCGATCTCGACCTCGGCGTTCGCGACGCCTTCGGCGCGGAGCACGTGGCGGGCGAGGGCCATCGCGCGGCGGCGATCGAGGCGGAAGCTCGACTGGCGATGGGTGAGGTCGATGGCGAGATGGGGTTCTCTTGGAGGCATTGGGTCGTGGGTCAACCTGAAGCGCGGACCTTTGGTCCTGCGGCTAAACAAGACTGTGTCATCCTACGCCGTCCGGGTCTCGCGTTCCGGCGAACTCGGGTAGGCGATGCGGCCGTGGTAGAAGCCCCACAGGCTCTTGATCAGCGACTGCTCGACGATGTGCAGTTCGCGGAGCGTCAGGGTACACTCGTCGAGCTGGCCATCGTGCAGTTTCTTGCGGGCGATCTGGTGTACCAGGTCCTCGATTCGGCCTGGCGTCGGCTCCTCCAGGGCCCGCGTCGCGCCCTCCACGGAATCGCACAGCATGAGGATCGCGGTCTCCTTGGACTGCGGCTTCGGGCCGGGGTATCGGAACTGGGCTTCCGGCGGCGGCTCCTGGTCGGCTGCCTTCTGGGTGGCTGCGTGGTAGAAATACTCCACCAGCGTCGTGCCGTGATGCTCGGCGATGAACGGCCAGATGACCTTCGCCAAGCCATACTCGTGGGCCATCTCCAGCCCGTCCTTGACGTGCCCGAGGATGATCAGCAGGCTCATCGCGGGGGACAGTTTGGCGTGCCGGGAGAGGCTTCCCTCCTGGTTCTCGACGAAGTAGGACGGCTTGTTGATCTTGCCGATGTCGTGGTAATACGCGCCGACGCGGGCCAGCAGGCCGTTCGCGCCGATCGCGTCGGCGGCGGCTTCGGCCATCGAGCCCAGCAGCAGTGAATGGTTGAACGTGCCCGGGGCCTCCGTCGCCAGCCGGCGAAGCAGCGGGCGGGAAACGTCGCTCTGCTCCAGCAGCGTCATCGCGGTGGCGACGCCGAAGATGCGTTCGATCAGCGGCAAGGCGCCCTGCATGATCAGGGCGGCGGCGATGCCCGCGCTGGCCACGCTGATCATCCGCCAGGCGATCGTGGCGACCAGCCCGCCGTCGATGCAGTCCGTGCCGATCGCCGCGACAGCCATTACCGCGGCGGTGATCGCGCCGACGAAGAGCAGCTTGCTGCGCGTGCGGATCTCGCTCAACGTCATCGAGACGGCTGCGGCGCCCGCCATCAGCACCAGCAGGAACAGATAGTCCTGCCGGCACGCCAGCACGATCAGGATCGCAGTGAACCACGAGGTTCCCAGTGCGAACCGTTGGCCGTAGAGGATGCTCAAGACCATCGCAACGAGCACGACCGCGGTGGCAGCGGCGAACATCTGCACCTCGACCTGCCAGGCGATCAGCATGGCGACGCGGGCGGTCAGCACCGCCAGCAGGAGCAGCGCCGCGAACGCGATGGTGTTGCTGGGTTGGCGGATGATCTTGCGGCTGTAGCGCGACGTGTAGATGCCGAGGCCCGCGGTGATCAGCAGCACGATGCATGCCAGCCCAGCCACGTGCAGCGCCAACCCGCCGGCCCCGCCGGTGCGGATGAACTCCTCGCTCTCCGCGTGGATGGCGGCCATCTCGGTCTCTTCGATCGTGCCGACGTTGGCTATCGGGTCGCCCTTGTTGACATGCACCAGCCGGTCCGGGCGGTCCGGGTCGGCCACGTCGAACGAAACGCGGGCGATCAACGGCTGATTAAGTTGCTCGCCGAGCTGGTGCGTCGTCCCCCGCCCGCCGATGAGCAACACCCCGGTCGCCGCGGCGACGAAGGCCAGCCCGATCACCATCGCGGTCAGCAGGCCTGAGGCGCGGAGTTCGTACAGGCGATGGCGCGGCTCGGTGCGGTTCCGCACCGCCTCGATACGTCGCGTCTGCTTACGTCGAAACGGCCACATGATTCGGATCTCGCGAATTCCGCACCCGTTCGGATATGCCCATGCAAAAGGGCATTAACATAGCGTCCGGCGGCTGGCGGGGCAAGGCCCTGCGTCAGCCTGCTAACAATAAATATTAGCGGCCTGATTCCCCTGTTTCTCGGCTTTCCGGCGGTGCGGGTTTATCTGTTCTTGCGTAGACTTCCACGATTCGCTGAACCAGGTGGTGGCGGACGATGTCTCGCTTGGTCAGCTCGATCGTAGCTATCCCCTTGATGCCGCGAAGCTTATGCATTGCGTCGACCATGCCCGACCGCTGCCCGGCCTCCAGGTCGATCTGGCTGACGTCGCCGGTGATGATCATCTTGCTGTCGTTGCCCAAGCGGGTCAGGAACATGAGCATCTGGCTGGGCGTGGTGTTCTGGGCCTCGTCCAGGATGACGACCGCCTCATTAAGCGTCCGGCCTCGCATGTAGGCCAGCGGCGCCACCTCGATCATGTCGTTGACCATGAACCGCTTAAGCTGCTCGAAGTCCATCATGTCGGCCAGGGCGTCCAGCAGCGGGCGGAGGTAGGGGTTGACCTTGGCTTGCAGGTCGCCGGGCAGGAAGCCGAGCTTCTCGCCAGCCTCGACGGCAGGGCGGACCAGCATGATCCGCCGCGTCTTCTGGGCCTTGAGCGACGCGACGGCCATGGCGACGGCCAGGTAGGTCTTGCCGGTGCCGGCTGGCCCGGAGCAGAACACCATGTCGTGGGTGCGGACCGCGTCGATGTAGGCCTGCTGACCCTCGGTGCGGGGCTGAACGTCCTTGCCGCGAGCGTAGACCTCGATTCGGTTGGGGTCCTGCGCGGCGGTCTTGGCGGCGTCGCTGCTGTCGGCGATGGCGTCGTGAATGTCCGAGATGGCCAGGTGCGGCTTGGTCTGGAGCGTGTCCTGTAGCCGCTCGATGACCTCGACCGCCCGCGCGACGGCGGTCCGGGCGCCGACGAGTTTGATCCGCCCATCGCGGGCGGACACCTGCACGCCGAGCAGGTCGCGGATGACCCGCAGGTTGCGGTCGGCAGCGCCGAACAGCGCGAGGCGCTGATGCCCGTCTGCAATATCGATCGTAAGTTCCAAATCGCCTCCGGGTCCGGGAAGTATCGCTTCTGTACTATTCTCCGCAAGTCTCGTGGATTTGACAAGCCCAGGGATCGCAATCCCTGGGCTTTTAGGATGCCTGCGACAGGTGGTCATCGCTCGCCCTATAATGACCCGGACCCTCTTGCTCGGTTCTGAAGGGCGATCATGATCCCTCGACTCATCCTCGGCATCGGCAACATCATTCTCCGCGATGAAGGCGTTGGCGTGCGGATTATTGAGCGGATGCGCGACAGCCACGTGGCACTGCCGCCGAACGTGGAGATTGTCGACGGCGGGACATCCGGGGCCGACCTGATCGACGTTATTGCCGATCGCGAGAAGGTGGTGGTTATCGACGCGGTGCAACTGGACGCCGAACCGGGCACCGTTGTCCGGTTCACCGGCGACGACCTGGTGGCTGAGGCCGTTGTGCCGATCTCGCTGCACCAGTTCGGCCTGGTGGACACGCTGATGATGGCGAGCAAGCTGAACTGCCTGCCGAAACAGACAATCGTGTTCGGCATCAAGCCGAAAGACATCCGCCCGGGCCTGGACCTGAGCCCGGAGATCGAGGCGCTCGTGCCGAAGGTGATCGAACTGGCGCTGGCGGAGGTACAACGCCCCTAGCGCGCAAAAGAAAAGCCCAGCCACGGCAGTGGCTGGGCTTTCGGGTGTGCGTCGCTCGATCAGAATACTCACGCCTTCCGCCGACGGCGGATGCCGGCGCCGATCATCGTCAGGCCGCCGAGGGCCAGGAACGCCATCGTCGCCGGCTCGGGGATTGGCTGCACCGAAACCGAAGCCGCATGCACGGAGATATTTCCGTAGTGTCCATTAACCCCGTTAAAGTCGGTCATCCAGTAATCCACGGTCAACAGTTCGCCCACGTGATCGGGGGTCCAGGTAGCCTCCAGAAATCCGCCTGTATGGTTTGTGGCCGTGGTGGTGTCCGTAAATGTCTGGGTTTGCGAACTCGCGAAAGGGGCGGACAGTTGGATTGTGGTGACGCTCTCGTAGTTCGCCACGTAGAATCGCAACCGATACTTCTGCAAGGCGTCGGCTGTCACGGTGAACCCGAACCCCTCGCCCAGGTCGGTGGCGCTCGGGTTGTGGGAGTTGTTATCTTCATGGGCCTCGCTGCGGGTGCCAATGTGATGCGGCGAGCCGGCTGAACCGCCTGTTCCATCTGTCCAGGTCATGGTCCAACGATTGTCTGCCGGTTCCGTGGTGGAGAAGTAGGTGCCGTCATTCCAGGTGGTATCGGTGGGGGAAGCAATCTTGTCAATGTAGGTCAGGTCCGAGATGATGGTTGTCCCCGCCCGCCGTGCATAATCGGTTAACCCAATCGCATTCGGGACAGCGGGCGCTCCCCATTTTATCCAGTCCCGCACCGTCCATCCCGCCGGGGCGTCTGTCGTCAAGTTGACCGTGTTGGTGGCGTTGGGATACGCGGTGAAGTTGTCAATCGTAATCAAAGCGGCATCGGCGGGACCGGCCGATACCAGCCACATCGCGCCAACCGTCAACGCCAGCGTCACCCGGTTCCGAAACGTCGTGTTCATTGGTTCCACTCCCGTCCGTAGTTGCGCCGCTCTTCACGCGAACGGCAATGGGCATTGTTCTCGCAGGCGTTGCCGGGCCTGCACACAGTCCGCTTTCGTCCACTCGGCATCACGCTGTCCGCCTGCGGCGGATGGCCGATCCGATCATCGCCAGCCCGCCGAGGGCCAGGAATGCCATCGTCGCCGGCTCGGGGACCACGTGGAGCGTGCCGGCGCCGGTAATGTAATCGGGCAGATTGGCGGATGTGTAGTCCCCGGGAGCCAGCGCGGAATACCCCGTGCCGCCCGTGCCGCCCGTGTAGGCGAACGGGACGGTGGTGATCCCGCTGACCAGGTCGAGTTTGCCGAAGTCGAAGCCCTCGATGCCGATGTAGTCCAGGTATAGCCCGCCGGTCAGCGAGGTGCCGGCGGGAGTCACCATCAGGGTCGCGCCCGCCCGAACCGTGGTCGCGCCCAAGTAGGATTGCGCGACCTGATAGTCCACGACGCCGCCAGGCGCGCCTGACGAGTCGATGTTGATGCCGCCGGCGCCGGTCATCCCGGACGCGACGGTGATCAGGCCGCCGTTGCCGAGGGCGTCCAGCGTGGACGTGCTCTTCGCGGTGATTACCCCGCTGAGCGTTTTGTTCAGATAGCGGGCATAACTGATGATCACGATACCGGATCCGCCGGCGGCGCCGGCGTAATAGGTGCCTGATCCATAGATGGAGGAGGCGCCGCCGCCCCCGCCGCCTGTATTTGCAGCGCCGACTGTGGGAGCAGAGCCGTACGGCGCCGTGCCGCCGCCGCCCAGCCCGCCACCCGAGGCGAAAACCCCGCCGCCGCCGCCGGCGTAGTAGTAGGTTCCCGTTCCGGAAATCGAATACGGTAGGCCATTGCCGCCGCTGACGGAATTGCCTCCGATGGCCCCCGCCCCGCCGCCACCGCCATAGCCTTGGCCAGCCAGTCCGAATCCCCCGGCGAATCCCTGACCGAGGGTGCCTGACCCGACCGCCCCCAGATGCCCAGCCCCGCCGCCGGATCCGCCGGCTTGTCCGTTCTTGTAGCTGTCCGCAGCGCCGCCACCGCCACCCCCACCGGTGGCAATCACGCCGCCGAACGCCGAATTACCGCCGTTTGATCCCCCCGTGCCACCGCTGCTTCCTCCGGTGCTGCCCCCGGCGCCGCCCCCGCCGACCGTGACCGTGGTGTCTCCCGACGCAATGTCGAGGCTTGTTCCTTGCCTGTGGCCATTGGTCGGGGTCTCAGGCCCGTAGTAGATCAACCCGCCGGCGCCGCCGCCGCCGCCGAACTGTCCACCGCCCCCACCGCCGCCGGCGACCACGAGGACATGGGCTCCAGTCACGGCGCCGGTAAGTCCAAGGGTTCCGCTGCTCAGGAAGGTGTGGGTGACCGTATTGTTCTGTAAGGTAACGGCGCCGCCCGTGCCCGTAGGATTGAAGCCGGGCTGAATCGTCTGCCCATTGAGGACCAGGTCCGCATTCGCCTGCCCGGCAAACAGGGCCAGCGAACCGATCATCACGCACGCCACAAGCATTTTCTTCGTCGCGTTCATTTGCTCCACTCCTTTGCTGCGTCTCTCGCATCGGCGAGACAAGTGTTCGGTGTAGGCTTCCTCCGCCGGGTCGACGGACAATCGCCGCGACGCTATTTGTGGGAGCAAACGGTGTGCCAGAGGGTTGGTTGGATTTTGGTTTGGTTCGTAAGTTGTGTATGGGCAGACATTAAAGGATGGATATTTTATTGCGGTTGAATGTGCCGTAGAGGTCGCTGCGTTTCGCAAAATCAACGCAGATCGCCCGGCCTGGGCGATTGGTGTTCGTAACATCTCTTAGTCGCATTACTTACGGCTTAGTTTCGGAGTGATGATAGAATTCAACGTCGTGACGCCGGGCCACTACACCATCGCCGGCGGGGCGGTCGATCCGCGGTCGATGAATTCGATCGGCTGGATGAGGTGAACCGGCTGATGGTGGTTGAAGTAATTGGCGAACAACTCGACGGTCAAGCGTGCCTGTTCCGCGATCGGGCCCTCGCTGAACCGGGTCAGGCGGTCAATTATTTGGGGCGGGCAGTCCTGCCTCGGCACGCCGCCGCTGATGATGCTGATTTGCCCGGGCACCGCCACCCCGACCGCGTCGCACGCCCGCAGGACTTCGGCGCCGTCTTTCTGGCTGTAGACCACCAGCGCTGTCGGCCGGTCGGACCGGTTGAGAAACTCGACGATCCGTTCGGGGCGGACCCGATGTGGGAGCTGCCTGGTATATAGATCGATCGACTCCGCCTGCGTTTCCAGTCCGTGCCGGCGGATCGCCATCTGAAACCCTTCGTACCTTGCCCGGGCGATCCAACTCAGGTTTGTGTCGCCTCCGGCGTAGGCGATCCGACGGTGCCCGAGCAGAATCAAATGCTCGGTGGCCCGGAAGATGGCCTGCCTACAGTCCGGCCGAACCGTGTGCAGGCCGAGGTCCGTCTCTTCGTTCACCATCACCATGGGGATGGCCCGTGACCGCCAGTGAGCAGCGACGTCGGGCGACGGCACGACGTCCAGAAGCACCCAGCCGATTTGCGTCGGATCGTCGCGACCAGCCAGGCGGTCGGGCAGGTCGGCCGTGAGCACGGGTTCTTCCAGGATGGTCGTACGCAGCCTCATGCCGAAAGCAGCTCTGGCCCGATCCAACTCGCGAAGGAATAGTTGCTCATGGAAGTACATGTTCGCATCGGATCGGCCTAGCACATGGATGGTGTGGATGGTCCCAGCCGTCTGGGCTTTGGCGGTGATGTAGACTCCGCCGGGCGACCCCAGTCGGACCAGCCCCTCTGCCCCCAGCAGTTCGACGGCCCGGCGAGACACGTAGGTGCTGACGCGGTACTGGCGGGCGAGGGCGACGCGGGTGGGCAGCCTGGAGCCGGGCAGGTAGAACCGCAGCCGCGTTCGCAGCATCGCGGCGAGCTGCTCGGGCGTGAGGTCGTCGCGTTTACGGCG
>JAQTVL010000169.1 GCA_028706835.1 Phycisphaerae bacterium
CTGACGGGCGTCAGCAGCTACGTCACGCTGAACTCATCCGTGTCGAATTTCGCAACTATAAGTATTGCGCCGACCGGCAACGGCGGGTTCGCCGTGTGTGGTAACAGCCAGCCCAGCGTTTACTTTGACACCCCGTCTGGCTCGACTTTCACCGAGTCCGGCGCCAATGGCGGCGGCAATCCCGACCCGCGCGACCTGGCTGGCACCATCGCCCTGACCCCCCAGGAGGCTTATCAGCAGTACAACAATATCGGGCAGCGGGTGGGGACCAGCGGATTGTTGGCCAACTACAGCGACTTCCCCGGAACGACCAACCCGTGGATTCCCATGGAGGGCGTTCGGAACCCGCTGCTGACCAACGCCTGGGTGGTTGACAGCTTAGACAGCACGGGCACCCGGATCTACGACAGTTCCGCAACGGGCGGGGTCACGACGACCGGCTTGGTCGGGCACCTGTTCAACAGTAACGGCACGCCCTACACCTCCGGCAGCAACGGCATCGTCTCGCTTCAGGACGGCCGCATCGTCACGATCAACATCAACGCGGCAACCCCGGCCAACAGCTTCTTCCGCACCTTCACGTTAACGAACTCGGGACTCCCGGCTGGCAACTCGGTTGGCGCGATCGGCTATGTTCAGGACGGCGAAACCGCCTATTATGGCATGCGGTTTTCCGGGGATTACCAGACCCCCCCGCCCGCCCCGCACGCCTTCTCGGCGGTCGAGGGCCAATTTGCCGGTTCGACGAACCAACTGAACCAGGCGATTAAATTGGACGCCTTTCCGGGGCCCGGTGGTCTTACGGTGACCAATGACGGCGACCCTGGTAGCACGCTGCTGATCACGGGTTACAGTGTCACGGGCCCGCAGAAGGACATGTTCGACTTGCGAGATGCCGATGGCAACGTATTGCTTACGACTTTTGTCACTCCGTTCGCCGTGTCCGCGGGCAACAGTCAGATGTTCGAACTGTGGTTCACAGGCGCCGGCATCCCGGGCGTCTACGGCTCCTGGAATGACCCCACTACAACATTGTTGCTCTACACGAACGGCACAGGCACAAACGGCGGAACTCTTGAGTTCTTCCCGCAAGCCACGGTGACCCCCGAGCCGGCGACGATGGCGTTCCTGGCGCTGGGCGGGCTGACGATGATCGGGGCGGGCCTGCGACGACGGCGGAAGGCGTAACTGCGAGTGTTCTGATCGTGTGAATGCACGACCGAAAGCCCAGCCACGGCAGTGGCTGGGCTTTTCCTTTATTGAGACTGTCATTTGTCCGGGCCGGGTTTCGCCCGCGCAGCGGGCTTTGGAGTGCGCGGGACGAAGGCCCCGCTTTCGCTGGATGGCGCGAGCAGCGAACACGGCCAGACTTCGCCGAACGGCAAGCGGGAGGCTGGGGGCTGGGCGAGATCGCTGCCCCGCGCCGGTGCTGGACGTCAAAAGCGGGGCCTTCGTCCCACGCACTCCAAAAGCCCCGGCTCGCCGGGGCGAAAAAGGACAAACGGGGCCTGACACCGTTGCCGATCTTGGACGGCGGGCCCGCCATGCCCACACCGGGCAGGCATCCGATCCATCAATTCATCTGCGACAGAGCACTAGTGAGCCATCCAATCTGAATCATTGGGTGGCACTGGTGGCTTGTCCACCAGTGTGCTCCTACGGAGCACTGGCAGGCAGGTAAAAGCTGTCAGTGCCACCCAGCCCAAAGATTCGACGCGGACGGCACACCAGGCCCACATTCGGTTCGGTTACTGCCCGGCTGGGGCTGTAGCCGGCTTGGTGGGGGTGGCGGTGCGAATGAAGTATAGATTGGATTTGCCGCTGGCCAACAGGACGAAGCCCTTCAGCCCCGGCAAATAGCGGAAGCGGTTGTTGATGCCCGCGCCCCCGGCTGCCGGCGGGGGCGATGAGCCGGGGCCGAAGGCGTACAGGCTCATGTCCCAAACGTTGCCGTCGTTCGGGGTGATGACGTAGACGCGCCCCGCGCCGCCGACGCCCTGCCCGCAGTAGAACAGGAAGCGATCGCGGCCCGGGTCGTAATCCATGCCGGCGTAGGTCGGCGCGTCCTTTGTGAACTGCGTCAGCGCCTCGCCCGGCTTGAACGTCACCTGCATCGACTCCGACCCCTTCACCGGCGCGCGAACGGCGGACACCGCCGCGCCGCCGTAGCCTTGTCCGTCGCCGTAGTTCAGTCCGAACAACTGGCTTCGCTTGGCGTCGAACGCCCACGGGAACCGGACCCCAGCCGGCGAGGCCTTTGTGATCGGCCTGCTCCACTTACCCGTGGCTGCATCCCATTTCAGCAGCGTCTGCGTCCACACGTCGCCGGTCGCGATGTCCGTGACCACTCCGTAGCCGCCGCCCCGGGGGATGTCGGGATATGTGCCGGCGGGGTCCCACGTGTTGTCCTTCAGGCTGAACCCGTCCACCTTGGGGAACTCGTGCGCCCCCGGCCAGGTGAACCGGCATCCGACGAGCATGACGCGATCCAGCGACGGGACATAGAGCGTGGCCTGGTAGGTGTGCCGCGACGCGGGCAGCCCGTCCGGGTTGTAGGCGACGTCGTGGGGCCTGGTGGTGGAGGGCTTGTGCCGCAGGATCCAGGCGGGGGCGTCGGCCCGCAGGTCGATCGACACGACCCGGTTATCGTTCGATCCGCCATGGCCGCCGGCGGCGGCGATGATGAGCTCGCTGGTGCTCTCCTTGACGGTCATGCCGGAGAAGTCGTCCACCGGCGCCCCGCCGGCGCCGCTGGTCTTGTCTATCGGGAACCACACGTCCGCGGGTTTGCCGGACAGCCACGCGGGGTCGCCGCCGGCTCGCGCCATCTGCGGGGCGAGGATGGCCAGGGCGAAGATCAGCGAAAGCGGCGGGCGGGTCGTGTTCTGCACGTCGAATCTCCATAGGGTGGATTCCAAGAGCCGATTGCCAATATCGGCACAAATACCATCGGGCCGACCCAATAGCAAGCCGGCGGAAGGCGTAATTGTCCTGATTGGGCACACACGCAACTCACGGAGCCTACCCATGGCCATGGCTGGGCGTTGTTCTCGGTCCCCCGTTCTCGGTCCTGACACCGTTCCCGGTCAGGGGATCGAGGAGCATGACGAGACGTTGTGCTGCGAGGCCAAGGGCGGGACGGGCAGGGCCTAGCGCTGAGCCGCGTGGGCCTTGTGCCAGGCGACCACGTCGCGGTAGGGGAGCCTGCCGCCGAAAATGTCCAGGGCGCTGCCGATGGTAAGGTCCACGCGGCCCCGGCCCAGGGAGTTGACCAGGTCGAGGTCGGCGAGGCTCCGGGCGCCGCCGGCGTAGGTGGTCGGGATGGGGGAGTGTCGGCCGAGGATCTCGACGAGGTCGGCCTGGACGCCGGCGAGTCGGCCCTCGACGTCGACGCCGTGGACGAGGAACTCGTCGCAATGGTCGGCGAGGCGGGCGAGGGTGGGGGCGTCGACGCGGACGTCGGTGAACTTCTGCCAGCGGTCGGTGACGATCCAGAAGGCGGCGTCGCGGCGCCGGCAACTGAGGTCGAGCACGAGGCGTCGCCGGCCGACGGCGGCGACGATGGCGGCGAGGCGGTCGAGGTCGCCCCGGCCCGCGGCGAAGACGTAGGAGGTGACGATGACGTGGGTGGCTCCGGCGTCGAGGAAGTCGCGGGCGTTGTCGGGGGAGACGCCGCCGCCGAATTGCAGGCCGCCGGGGTAGGCACGCAGGGCGGCCAGCGCGGCGTCGCGATTACCCGGCCCCAGCGTGATGACGTGTCCGCCGGCGAGGGCGTCGTCGCGGTAGAGCGCGGCGAAATCGGCGGGCGAGCGTTCAGTCGAAAAGTTCGTTACGGCGGCTGTGTCGGCGAGCGTTCCACCGACGATCTGGACGACGCGGCCGTTGAGAAGATCGATGCAAGGGCGGAATCGCATGGCGGCTCCCGTTGAACGTGTTACAGCTCGATCCAGTATCGCTGCGCCATCTCGCCGGGGTGCAGAACCGACTGGACCTCGTCCTCCAGCACGCCGCCGTTGCCGCGGATCACGCCGGCCGACCCGATGTTGCCTTTGGCGCAGGTGACCAGCACGCGCGTCAGGCCTATCGCCCGGGCCCGCCCCAGCGTCATGGCCAGCAGTCTCGTGCCGTAGCCTTTCCGCTGCTCGCTTGGCCGGATCGAGTAGCCGATGTGGCCGCCCTCGCGCAGCAGGAACGGCGTCAGTTCGTGCCGCAGGTTCGACGTGCCGACGATGGCCCGCCCGTCGCGGACCAGCCAGAACGTCGATGCCGCCACGTAGCCCGCCGGCAGATTCACGCCCCGGGCGTGGTCGCGGCAATTTCGCAACGCCGCCTCGAACTCGCCGGTCATGCCGCCCAGGCCGTGGATGTAGCCGTCGCCCCCGAACTCCGCGCGGAACGCCTCGAACTCCGCCCGCAACGACTCTGTCGGCTCGATCAGTTTCAGCATCGCGTCGCTCATGGCATTTCTTCCCTCGACAGCCATTCTAGCCTGCGTTCCGCGCAAGGTCACGGCTGCTTGCGGCCGGGGCCGCGAGGAATACAATGGTCGCTCCGCCGTCACAGGGATCCATCGGAGACGCACATGCCCATGCCCAATGTTGTTCGGCCGATCCAGTTGTCCAGCGAAGGCGGCCGGCTTTGGCCGGCGATGTTTCATTCCGACGTGCTCGACCTGCGGTGCAACCTGTTCGTCTACACGCCGCCGGGCGTGACGATGCGCGACCGCCGGCTGCCGCGGCTGCCCGTGCTCTACCTGCTGCACGGCATGTGGGGCAGCGAGATCGACTGGCCGTTCAAGGGCGACGCCCAGGCGATCCTCGACCGCGAGATCCTCTCTGGCCGCGTGCCGCCGATGATCGTCGCCATGCCGCACGACGGGCTGACCGGCCACGGCACGTTCTACTCGAACTGGTATTCGCATCGCGCCAAGGGCGACCGGCGATTCGAGGATTACATGCTGGTCGACCTGCGGCGGTTCGTGGAGGCCGAGCTGACCGGCGGCGAGCGAGGCCGCCTCCAGCGTGCGGTGGCGGGGCTGTCGATGGGCGGCTTCGGGTCGCTGGCGCTCTCGCTGCGGCACCCGGACCAGTTCGTCGCGGCGGCCAGTCTGTCCGGCGCGGTTCGGCCGATCGGCAGCCTGCGACACCCCGAGCTCGGGCAGCGGATATTCGGCCCGCTCAGCGAACAGCCCGGCAGCTACCGCCGCCGGCACGACCCCGCTTGGCTGGTGAAAGGGCAGGCCGGCCGCGAGGTGGCGCTCTATCTCGACTGCGGCGACCGCGACGGCCTGCTGTCGATGAACCGCAAGCTGGATCGCAGGCTGACCGCGCTGCGCATCGAGCACGCCTACCACGAGTATCCCGGCGCCCACGACTGGCCGAGCTGGCGCAAGCGGCTGCCGCACGCTTTGCGGTTCCTGGGCAACCACTTAGTTTCTTAAGTCCCCCCTTGTCTGTGCCGAAAAGAGGACGGGTGATTGTCGCGAAAGGTAGCGATGATCCGTCGATCCACTTGCGCCACCTGGCATCGAGGCGGGACATGCAACCGGTGAGCTCGGTCGATTCCAAAGTGCGTGACAATCTTCTAACCGAGGCCGGCGCCCGGAACCTTGCCGCCGAGATCGTCGTCGTCCGCGGCGAGAACCTCCAGGCCAACCTCAAGAGCCGCTTCCTGCGCGTTCAGCCGGAACGCGTCCTGCTGGAGGTGCCGACGCACAACGCCCGGCCGGTCGTGCTCCAGACCGGGCAGTTCGTCGAGGTCTACTTCAAGGTCGGCCACGAACGGTTCGGCTTCGACAGCCGGGTGGTCGGCTATTCGCGGGTCGAGATGAACGGCCAGTGTGTCGTCGACGCGATCGACGTCGCCCCGCCGCTCACGCTCGAGCCGCGCCAGCGCCGCAAGTTCTACCGCGTTTCCGTTGCGTCGCTGCCGGCCCTGGCGGCGAAGCTCTGGCCGATCGAGGCCGACCCCGAGCAGGGGGACTCCATTGCGGCCCGGCTGTGCAACTTGTCCGCGGGCGGCGTGGCCATCCTGGTCGACCGCGACCGCTGGCAGTTCACCAGCGAGCACAAGTACCGGCTGCGGTTCTCGCTGCCCGCGGAAGACGCCGAGTATGAGTTCGTGGCCGTCGTCTGTCACGTGCGGCACGTATTCCACAGCCGCCGCCAGATCATCGGCCTGGCGTTCCTGCCCGGCGACGATTCGGCGTCGCACCGCGACTCCATCGAGCGGATCGCGCAATTCGTGTCCGACCGCCAGCACGACGACGTGTTCCGCTCCGCCGGCGCGACCGAAGCGACCGTGATGTGAACGCGACCGAAACTTGACCTTAGAGGCAGGCATTACCAGTGACCGTGACCGTTCTTGAACTAGCCGCCGCGAAAGCGGACGCGCTGCTGGCCGACGTTGTCGGCCGAAATGTCGCCGTCTGCATCGAGATCAAAGAGGGCGACACCTGCCTGCACTACCGGAGCCGGTTCCTGGGGCTGTCGCGCGGCAAGGCGTCGGTCCTCCAGATGGAGCGCCCGCTGGACGCCTCCACCAACCATGCCCACCGGTTCCAACTCGGCGCCAAGATGATCGTCAATTTCACCTGGCAGCAGCGACGCTACCGCTTCGCCACTGTTGCCGTTCAGAACAGCACATTCCGCCTGGCCGGCGGCGCGGCCGTCGAGGGCTTCACCGCCCTCTGGCCGGCCGTGATACAGAGCATCCAGCGGCGGACGAACTTCCGCGCCACGCTGACGCAGCGCGTCGACGTGTGGCTGTGGCAGGGGGGACTGGCCTCGCGCGACATGGCCCAGGCCGGCGCCGAGCCGATCTGGCACGGCCGGATCGTCAACCTCGCCGTCGGCGGCCTTCTGATGCAGTTCTACGGCCGGGGCGGCCCGACGCTCCAGCTCAATGAGCGGGTGGGCATCGACTTTCAATTGGACCCAATGCGGCCGGTGTTCAGCATCGAGTCGATCGTCCGCCGCATCAGCACGAACGCCGACGGCGCGCTGGAAGTCGGCCTGCAATTCGCCGGCCTTGACAGTCGGCTCGACGGCCCGGAAATTCAGGCCATTCTGTATCGCCTGACCGACGACGCCCAGCGTCAGGCCCTTCGCCGCCAGCGATAGACACGCTTCCCGCCGCCTGTTTTTCATCCTATGATGCAACAACCGAACGGAGACATTGCGTGGACGAACCGCCCCCGCCACAACCCGGCCGTGCCGCCGCGATCGCCAGGCCGGCGGTCGTGGCCATTGCACTTGTGCTGCTCGCCCCGCTGGTCTTCTATGCGGTAACAGGCCTGCTGATTGCCCACCGCCCGCCCACGCCCGGCGCGGTCACCGAAACGAATCTTCCGATCCCCGATGATGTCTTCGGCGAGACGGACTCTGCCGCCACGCAACCCGCTGGCTGGCGGCCACAGCGGATTCAGGCCGTGGTCGCCTGGCTGCGCAGCGACGCGGATATCCGGGGCCGCCTGACGCAGATCACGGTTCGCGGCGACGCGCTCACCGCCGACTTCCATTCCCTCGGTCGCTGGACGCGGGTCAGCGTCCGCCGGTCCTCCGGCACGGCGACGGTGTTCGTGCAAGAGCAGGATTGGCTGGGCAAACTAGCCGACCTGCACGGCGGCCGAAACTTCGGCTGGCGCACCGCATGGTTCACGGACACGGTCGCGGGGTTGCTGATTGCCCTGTCGCTGATCGGTGGCTGGCTGTTGCTGCGTTCGCAGCCGTATCGCTGGTTGAAACTAGTTGCGATCCTGACGGGCGTGCTGTTAGTGGCGGTAGCGATCATGGTCGCGATGTGAAGGTGCAACCAATGAATGACACTTCGCCCAGCCGATACCGCACGGCACCTGGCATCGAAGCCGAGTTTCAGCCGGGTTCTCGCGGGCGGGTATTGCGTAATCGGTTGAACATCTGCTCCAAGCGAAGGATGGACCGCGCGGAGTTCGAATCGCTGCTGACGGCACAGACCGCGTATCTCGACCAGATCACATCAGCGACAGTCTTCACGGCTGACCTGATTCGGCGAATGCATCGAGACTGGTTGAGAGGCATCTACGAATGGGCGGGAGAGTATCGGCATGTGGAGTTGGAGAAGGGAGGGTTTCGCTGGCCTCCTGCGTTTCGCGTCTGTCAGAACATGCAGATGTTCGAGTCGCGACTTTTGGCGCAGCACACGCCGTGCCGTCCGGCCCCGATCGGCGAGGTAGCCCGGCGAATTGCGGAAGTTCACTCTGAACTGTTGCTGATTCACCCATTCCGTGAGGGAAACGGTCGGCTTGCTCGATGGGTGGCGGATCTAATGGCATTTCAAGCCCGCTTGCCCGCGCCGGACTATGGGCTCACGGGGCGCGGATCGCGATCACGTCAGAATGCCTACCTGGAAGCAGTGAAGGCGGGTTATGCCGAGAATCATGTGCCGCTGACCGACTTTTTCGCCGTGGCCTTTGCCCGACGTTTCCGCGAAGT
>JAQTVL010000170.1 GCA_028706835.1 Phycisphaerae bacterium
CCTCTGGTGGAAAAGCCCAGGCACGGCCATGCCTGGGCTTTGGCGCTCGGTGCTTACTTGTTCTTCTGCTTCGGGTTCTTCTTCGGCTCGACGACGGGTTCGACGTCGATGGTCGGGTCCTCGGCGTTGACGGCGCCGGCCAGGGCCTCCAGGGCCGCGATCGGGTCGAGTTCCTCGCCCGCGGGCATGCCGAGTTCCAGCGGCTGCGGCGGGAGGGCGGCGGCAGGGCGGGCTGCGGGACGGGCCGCCACCCGGTCGGGCGTGACGACGCCGGCCTTCGGCGGCGGGGCCGCCTTCGTCAGCCGGGTTCGCACGGGCTTGGGGTCGGCTGGGTCGCCGTCAATCTGGATGATGAACACGACCGGCCCGACCACGACGCGATCGCCGGCCTTGAGGATCGTCTCCTGCACACGCTGGTTGTTGACGAACGTGCCATTGCTGGAGGCCAGGTCCTTCAGCTCCACCCCGTTCTCGCCGCGAAGGAACTTGCAGTGCCGCCGCGAGATCGCCGGCAGCGGAATCCGCAGATCGCAATCGTCGCGTCGGCCGACCACGCAGGCTTTCCCCTTGAGCGGGAAATCCTTGCGCTGGCCGTTCTCCTTGAACATGATCAGGTTGACATCCATGGCCGGGCCTTTCGTAGTGGGATATCGCGATCCGACAACGGACTATGAAAGTAATTTAAGCGGTTGTCCGGGGATGATGCAAGAGATTTGCGGGGCGGGGGCGCATGACCGTAGCTGCGCATCCCCTCCAGGCCGCGGAGCGGCCATAGAGATTAGCCCATGGCGCAAGCCATGGGAGATCGGTTGGGGGCAAAACCGCGTCGCCCCGGATGGGGCGACAGAGGCGACGCCGGCGCGCTTCTTTCGCCCCATCCGGGGCTTACCCGGTGTGCCGGCCCGGAGCCCCATGGCTTACGCCATGGGCTAAATTCCTCCGCCCCATCCGGGGCGGTCCGGCGCCGGGTCAACTTTACCGAGCGCAGTTACGGCCATGCACCCGCGGGGCGGGGCCCTGCTCTCCGGACAAATCAACTTGAAATCCGCGGCATAGTCTGCATGATGGGCGGCTTCGGAAGGAGTTTTATCCGCATGGCCGTCCAGATTCTCGGAATCGAATATCATCTGCCCGACCGGGTGCTCACCAACGAGGACCTCAAGCGTGAGAACCCCGACTGGCTGATGAACAAGGTTTACACCAAGCTCGGCATTGCCGAGCGGCGGATCGCCGCGCCCGACGAGACCGCCTCCGACCTGGCGTTCGCCGCCTGCAAGAAGCTGCTCGCGCGGAACATCGTGCCGGGGGACCGCATCGACTACCTGATCTTCTGCACGCAGAGCCCGGACCATTTTCTGCCGTCGGCTGCGTGCGTGCTCCAGGACCGGCTGGGCCTGCGGCAGGAGATCGGCGCGTTCGATTTCAACCTGGGGTGCAGTGGCTACGTCTACGGCCTGAGCCTGGCCCGGTCGCTCGTCCAGTCCGGCCAGGCGAAGTACGTGCTGCTGGCCACCGGCGACACGTATACGAAATTCCTGCACCGTCGCGACCGGTCCGTGCGATCGATATTCGGCGACGGCGCCGCCGCCACGCTGATCGGCCCCGGCGACGGCCCGGGCGAACTCGGGCCGTTTGTGCTACGGACCAACGGCGCGGGGGCGAAGGACCTGATCGTGCCGGCCGGCGGCTGTCGGCTGCCGCATTCCGCGGCCACCGCAACTGAGAGGCCCGACCTGATCGGCTGCACGCGCTCGCAGGACAACCTGTGGATGGACGGCGGGGCGATCTTCGAGTTCGCCGTGAACTGCGTGCCGCCGCTGATTGCCGATACGCTGGCAGCCGCCTCGCTCTCACCGGGGCAGATCGACTGGTACGTCTACCACCAGGCGAACAAGTACATCCTTGGCGAGTTGGCGAAGCTGAGCGACGTGCCGCCGGAGAAGATGCCGGTCAACTACGAGAAGATCGGCAACACGGTGTCATCGTCGATCCCGATGGTGATCCGCGACTACGTCGCCGCCGGCAAGATCCGTGCCGGCCAGCGGTTGCTGCTGATCGGTTTCGGCGTGGGCTACTCGTGGGCCGGTTGCACGTTGACGTGGGGGAAGACGGACTGAACCGCGGAGAGCGCGAAGAACGCGGAGGGCGGGCTGTCACTGCGAAGACTTGACCTTCCGCCTTCGCCCGTTCCTTCGGGCTGGTTCGACAAGAATCTTCTCCGGCGGCAGTGTGACGACCTTGCCGTTCTCCCACACGACGATCGACCGCCCGGCCCGCTTGTGCTCCAGAAGTGCCGCGCGAACGCCCTCGCCCATTGCACGCGTGACACGCGGATAATCAGTAATCAACTGTTCGATTGATTTGTTCGACTTAGCCTTCATTGTCGTAGTCTCGCGTAATCCTCTGCCAGATTACCATATCGATAACCAGATCAGTTGTCGAGGCTCGTCCGGCGGCGACCAGTCGCGGGGGCGGCCGACTCGAACTGTCACGCATCTGCCACGTCGTCGCCAGCGGCTGATACAGAGTGAAGAAATTGCGGAGCCCGCGGTCGTAGCGGCGGCGGACGGTCTCGTCGGGGATGCTGTGCCCGCCGGCGCGAACGCGACTTGCGACCCGGCGGATCGCCATCGCGGCGCTCGGCAGCCAGAGGAAGACAAGGTGAACGCGGTAGCCGGTCTCGATCAGATCTTTCAGCCAGGAGGCCGGCGTCCGGCTGGCGAGTGTCGTCTCGAATGCAAAACTGCATCGCTGCTTGGCCAGTTCGTGCAGTCGCGCGAGCATGACCGCACCGGCTTCGAGTGCCGCCCGCTCTGGGCTGAAGCCTGACAGTCCGCGTGCGATGACATCCGCATTCACGAACTCATCGACGCCGAGCATTCCATGCAGCAGCGCCGGCGCGGTCGTCGACTTGCCCGACCCGTTCGGCCCGGCCAGCACGATCACATGCGGTGCGTCGCTCGACATGCCGGCGGTTCTTCCCTTCGCGCTCTTTGCGATCTCTGCGGTTTAAGCTTTTCCGCGGGCCTTACAGCTCGAACTTGATCTTGCCTTCCAGGATCGTCATCACCGGCCGGCCCTTCAACTGCCAGCCGTCGTAGGGGCAGTTGCGGCTCTTGCTGCGGAAGGTTGACACGTCCACCGTCCACTCGCGGGCGGGGTCGATCAGCGTCAGGTCGGCGTTCTGGCCGACGGCGACGGCCACGCGAGGCCGGCCGATCACGTCGCGCGGCCCGTCGGTCATCTTGGCCAGCATCGCGGGCCAACTCAGCCGGCCGCTGTGGACCAGCGCCTTGGCGAACAGGCCGAGCGAGCATTCCAAGCCGATGATTCCGAACGGCGCGTTAAGGAACTCGACCTCTTTCTCCTCGGGCCGATGCGGTGCATGGTCGGTCACCAGGCAGTCGATCGTGCCGTCCTTCAGGCCTGCGAACAGGGCGGCCACGTGCTCGGGGCTTCGCAGCGGGGGGCTCATCTTGTAGTTCGTGTCGTACGTGCTGACGGCCTCGTCGGTCAGCAGCAGGTGGTGCGGGCAGACCTCGGTGGTGACGTGGAGGCCTTCCTTCTTCGCCTCGCGGACGCGCTCCACGCCGACCTTCGTGCTGATGTGGGCGACGTGGTATCGGCCGCCGATCGAGCGGACCAGCGCGATGTCGCGGCGGATCATCAACTCCTCCGCCAGCGCGGGCACGCCCGGCAGGCCCAGGCGGGTCGAGTGGAACCCGCCGTGCATCACGCCGCCGGCCAGCGTCGGCTCCTCGCAGTGCTGGATGAGCGTCCGCTCGAACGGCTGCATGTACTTCAGGGCCTTGGCCATGACGCCGGCGGACGCGATGCCGGCGCCGTCGTCGGAGAACGCGACCGCGCCGCCGCGGACCATCTGGGCGTACTCCGCCAGTTCCTTGCCGGCCCGCTCCTTGGTGATCGCGCCGACCGGCCAGACGCGGGCGGCCTTGGCCCGGAACGCCTGGCGGAACACGAACTCGATGGCCGCCTCGTTGTCCAGGGCGGGCGTGGTGTTCGGCATGCACGCGATGTCGGTGAAGCCGCCCGCCAGGGCCGCAGCCGCGCCGCTGGCCACGGTCTCCTCGTCCTCATCGCCCGGCTCGCGGAGGTGGACGTGGATATCCACCAGCCCCGGCGAGACGAGCAACCCCTTGGCATCGACGACGCGCTCGTCGCCACCGCCGGGCTTGAGTTTCGGCCCGACCTCGACGATCTTCTCGTCGCGAACGCGGACGTCGGCCTTCTTGAGTTTCAGGGAGACGGTGTCAACGACTTGGCCGTTTTGGATCAGGATGTTGGTCATGGTTAGCTCTCAGCTTTCAGCGGTCAGCGAAAGACAAAGTTCGCTTCCGAGACATAGAGGGGAAAGTCATTGCACTGCTTTCAGGCGTTGCAGCGCGGCCTGCAACAAAGGCCGCATCCTTTCATAATCGTTTACGCTTTCGACTTTCTGGTAAGTCCATACATCGTTACTGAAGTATGCACCAATGGAAAACTGTTTGCGCTGGGGAGTCAGGTAGCACAAGACGCGGTTGTTGAACTTGATCGAGATATGGTACTTGATTGAATCCACCGCTATTGCCATAGGATCCCAGCTCTTGATCTCGTCCATCGCCTTTACAAACAACGCTCTGGCCTCGGGATTGGTTATGTAATTGCTATGACTGCTCGGAGGAGTAACCTGCGGAACCGCAGGAAGCGAAGGAATTGTGACCTCATTGAAAACCGGGATAGTATCCTTCGTTCCATCCACGGTGATGCACTTGTACGTGAAAAGGGACAAGGGAACGTCAATCCATTTACATCGGCCAAGCATGTTCATGGAGAAATTCGGGGCGACCAGTAGCAGACGAATCTCCTGCTCTGGGTCGATGTTTGCCTGAGGATAACATCGCCCGACTGCGTGAACATTCTTGGATAAGAAATCATAGTAGTCCAGCCCTTGCCACAGCATTGAGTCGTCCTCGCAGACCTTCAGTTCAGCTACACACAAGGCATTCCCGCTGTCGACAAGCAGAATGTCCAAGGGTCCGCGATCCGTTTGGCATTGGTGATCGACGAATCGCATCCCTTCTTCAATGTGGTCGGACCATCGGCGGATCAACTCTTCCAGGTCTCGCTCGGAAACGTCAACGTGCTTGTACTTGCTCATTCGCTAAGCCCTTTCGTCGATCGCGCCACCGTTCATCCGTGCAATCCGTGTCATCCGTGGCCGAATCCTCTTTTCTCAGCGACCCCAGCGCCTCAGCGGCGTGACCTCTGCTGGGCCGAGGACGGCCCGGCTCGCCGGGGACTCAGTTGTGCCGCGAGGCGTACACGTCGAGCAACCGGCGGATCATCTTCTGATACTGCGCCCCGTGGCGGCGAGCGTACGACTTGAAGAAGTCCACCGTCCGCTTGTTCAGGCTGATCGTCACCTTGACCGTCGGCTCCTTGAGGATCAACTGATCCGGCGGCGGCAGGAAGTCCGTGATCGGCCCGACCGCCATCGGTTCATCCGTGTATCGCGTTCGCTTCTTCATGCGTCTCTCGCGGCGCGTACCTTCGGCCCCGTCGTCAGACAGTCGATGGCGTCTGTTTCGCAGGAGCGACCGCCCGCTTGCGTGTCGGGCGATGCGTCGATACGGTCCTTCGGGGTCTCCTTGCCGTGTCCCGCACCAGTTGTCTTAGATACTCCGGTGCGAGGTCGGCGCCATTTTCCCATACGACCGTATCGAGTTCCGGGTCGAGGCGCAGGCGGGCGAAGGCGCGCCGGTCACGCAACGGCTTGAACACTGGGCCGTCGAGGTGATCTGTCAAATCCGCCTCGCCTTCCGTCCCGTCGCTGAATCGCAGCCAGATTCGATACCCGCCGCGGTACTCGGCTTGCGTTACATGTAAGATCATCGTCCCTACTCCAACGGAGCGATGTTCACGGAAACCGATCTTCGTCTCAGAGCTTAAACCTGAACCTTATCCACCACGCCGCCGCGATCAGGATCGGGAACCAGCCAACGGCGATCAGCCAGTTCCGCGTTCGTGGCTGGAGCGGCGCGCCGTTGGCCACCAGGCCCAGCAGCACGACCCAGGTCGCCAAGCCGATCGTTCCCAGGCCGACCAACACCGCCAACCTGAAGCCGTCGGCAACCCAAGCCATCGCGATCACGCCGATCACGATCGCGACGAGCAGCACCAGCAGTGCCGCCCGAATCCAGAAGCCGGTTGACAGTGTAATCGTGATCTGTCTTCGTTCCGACATCTCGCGTCCTCGCCGCAGGTCAGATTTCGCTCTCCGCCAGCATTGCCTGGTTCACCAGGTAGAGCACGCCCATTCGCACCGCCAGGCCGTTGGATACCTGTCGCAGGATGCCGCTGTTCGGGCCGTCGGCGATGGCGCTGTCGAGCTCCAGGCCTCGGTTGATCGGGCCGGGGTGCAGAATCAGCACGTCCTTTTTGGCGCGTTTGAATCGCTCCTTGTGCAGGCCGAACAGGCGGTGATATTCCGGCACCGACGGGAACTGCGAACTCTGGATGCGCTCGAACTGGACGCGGAGCATGTTCACCACGTCGCACTGCGGCAGCACGGCGTCGAAGTCGCTGGACACCTCGACGCCCATCTTTTCGATCTGCGTCGGGATCAGCGTGTTCGGGCCGACGACGATCACGCGGGCGCCCAGCGTTCGCAGGCCATGGATGTTGCTGCGTGCGACGCGGCTGTGGGCGATGTCGCCGACGATGGCGACGGTCAGGCCCTCGATGTGGCCCTTGATTTCCCGCATGGTGAACAGGTCGAGCAGCCCTTGCGTGGGGTGCTCGTGCTGCCCGTCGCCGGCGTTGACGACCGCGCACTTGACCGACCGGGCGAGCATCAGCGGGGCCCCAGCCGCCGCGTGGCGGATGACCATGATGTCGACGCCCATGGCCTCGATGTTGCGGGCGGTGTCGATCAGCGTCTCGCCCTTGTTCACGGAACTGGCTGACTTGGAGAACTCGAGCACGTCGGCGCTCAGCCGCTGGGCGGCCAGCGCGAAGCTCATGCGTGTGCGGGTGGAATCCTCAAAGAAAAGGTTGACGACGACCTTGCCGCGGAGCGCCGGCACCTTCTTGATCGACCGCGTAGAGACGGACTTGAACCCGGTCGCGGTGTCCAGCGCGTGCAGCAACTCCGCCCGGCTGAGGTCCTCCAGCCCGAGCAGGTGCTTGCGCGTCCAGGCGAGCGGCTCGGTGCGGGCGGCGGATTCGACGGTGCGAACGGTCCTCGGCATGGGTCAGCCTCCACGAGGCGGTGCGTCGAAAAAAAAGGCCCGTCAAAATGACGGGCCAAACGGGAAATTCCAGGTGCAAAATGGAAAATGCAGAATGGCGGATGAAAGGCATCTACGCCTCGGCCTTTCATTTCCTCCATTTCTCATTTTGCATTTTTCATTTTGCACTTTGCATTTTCTCACTTCAGGTACACGCGGTCCCGGCCGTCGCTCTCAGCCAGTTCCAGGTAGACCCGCCGCGCGTCGTCAGCCGGCAGTTTCAGCGTCTTGCCGACGAAGTCCGGGGCGATCGGCAACTCGCGCCCGCCGCGGTCCACCAGCACCGCCAGCCGAATGACCGCCGGCCGGCCATAGTCCATCAGCGCCGACATGGCCGCCCGGATCGTCCGGCCGGTGTGCAGCACGTCGTCGACCAGGATCACGCACGCCCCATCCAGATCGAAATCGATCTCGGTCGCGCGGACGATCGGCTGGACCGCCCGCTTGCTCACGTCGTCGCGATAGAGCGTGATGTCCAGCGTGCCGTGCAGCAGGTCCTTGCGCCGCCGGCTGACGCACTTGAGCAGCCGAAGGGCCAACTCGTCGCCCCGACTGCGCAAGCCGACGAGCGCGACGGGGCAGTCGTCGGGCAGGTGGTCACTGATCTGCCGGCACATGCGTTCGAGGGCGAGGCTGACGGCCTGCTCGTCGAGCAGCGTTTGCTCGGCCGGTTGCGGGCCGGTTTTCGACGCCGACTTGGATGTTCGTTTGGCGGGCATGTTGGCGACAGCATATCGCGGCGCGGTCGCAGTGCCAAGAGGCAAGTGCCCGATCGCGTTCGCCGGCCCGGGCGGGGAACGGCGGAAGTCCCCGGTGGCGGCGATAGGTAAATCCCTTACCGTCCTGTTCGGGCAAGTTGTACAGCAAGACTCGCTGTCGGCCCGATTGCGGCCGCTGTCAAAAGGGTGTTTGATAGAAGACATCGCGAGGGGGGTTGGATTGGAGGCCCGCGATGGCGAATTTTCGGTCACCCTATGTTGCTTTTTCCGATTCGTGGTGTAGATTGATTGTAGATACAGAACTGAAATAGTGCGGATTAAGCAATAGACGAAAGTATAAAGAGTTGTGGAATAACAAATAATGATTCGCAACAGAAAAAGGAGCCCTATGAGCACGACCCTGGCAGACCGAAAAACCCCCGCCGGCGCCCGTCGGCCGGCTGGAT
>JAQTVL010000171.1 GCA_028706835.1 Phycisphaerae bacterium
CTTCCCGACCGGCGGGTACATCTGCGGACGGGCCGGCATTCTAAACGGCTACACCACCGGGCGCGGCACGATCATCAACCGGGCCAAGCTGCACACGGAGCAGCAAAAGGGCGGCAAGACGCTCATCGTCGTCGACGAGATGCCGTACCAGATACTCAAGCAGACCGTGATCGACCGCATCGTCGCGGCCGTCAAGGGCGAGGCCCTGCCCGACATCTCCGACGTGCGCGACGAGTCCGACCGCGAAAAGGCGATCCGACTCGTGCTGGAACTCAAACGCGAAGCCGACCCCCAGGTCGTCATCAACCAGCTCTACAAGCACACGCCGCTCCAGTCGACGTTCAGCATCATGAACATCGTGCTGGTGAACGGCAGGCCGCTGACGCTGCCCATCAAGGACATGCTCGAGCAGTTCATCGAGCACCGCAAGAACGTGATCCGGCGGCGGACCATTCACCTGCTGGGCAAGGCCCGCCAGCGGGCCCACATCCTGGAAGGCCTCATCCTCGCGGTCAGCGATATCGACGAGATCATCCAGCTCATCAAGTCCTCGCCGGACGCCCCGACCGCGAAAGACCGGCTGATGAACAAGCCGTTGCGGTTGGATCCCAATCAACGTGTCAAACTCGATCCAGTTGAGGCAGCAAGGATTCACGGACTCGATCCCACTAGCGCAGTCAACCTACCGGCGGTTGAGTGCGAGTTTGACTTGCGAAGAATCCTCCCGGCCGAGTTTCTTTCGCGGGTTGTCAAGGATGCCCAGTTCTTCAGCGGTCCGCAGGCAGATGCCATCCTGTCGATGCAACTCCAGCGGTTAACTGGCCTCGAAATTTGGAGGCTCATCAAGGAATACAAGGAACTGGCCGACGAGATCGCCGGCTACGAAAAGCTGCTGTCCGACGAGCGGCTGATCCTGGACGTGATTCGCGAGGACTGCTACGAGATCAAGGAGAAGTACGGCGACGCCCGGCGGACGGAGATCATCGACGAAGCGGGCGATTTCGACATCGAGGACCTGATCGCCGAGGAGCACGTCGTGGTGACGATCAGCCACGACGGCTACATCAAGCGGATGCCGCTGGACACGTATCGGCGACAGGGCCGCGGCGGGCGCGGCATTCGCGGCAGCGAGACCAAGGACGAGGATTTCATCGAGCACCTGTTCACCGCGGTGACCCACGACTACCTGCTCGTGTTCACCAACCGGGGCCGGGTCTACTGGCAGAAGGTCTACGACGTGCCGCAGATGTCGCGGACCAGCAAGGGCCGGGCGATCGTCAACCTGCTGAACATGCAGTCCGACGAGAAGATCGCCGCCATCCTGCCCGTCCGCGAGTTCGGCAGCGGCTACGTCTTCCTGGCCACGCGCAAGGGCATTGTCAAGAAGACGCCGCTGGAGGACTACGATCACCCGTTGCGGCGCGGCATCATCGTCTGCCAGCTCAAGACCGCCGACGACGAGGTCATCGGCGCCGCCCTGACCAGCGGCTCACAGGAGATCATCCTGGGCACCCGCGGCGGCCAGGCGGCCCGCTTTAAGGAGACCGAGGTTCGCCCGATGGGGCGACAGGCCGGCGGCGTCTACGGCATCGACTTGGCCGATAACGACGAGGTGGTGGGCATGGCCGTCGCCGACTCGACGGCCAGCGTGCTGACCGTCTGCGAGAACGGGTACGGCAAGCGAACCGAGTTCGAGGAGTACCGCCTGACCCATCGCGGCAGCAAGGGCGTAATCAACATCAAGCAGTCCGAGCGCAACGGCCCGGTGGTTGCGGTCAAGTGCGTGCGGAACGGCGATGAGCTGATGATGATCTCCGGCAAGGGAATCGTCACCCGGATGGCCGTCGACACGTTGCGAACCATCGGCAGGGCCACGCAGGGAGTCATCCTCCAGCGGCTTGACGAGGGCGACAAGCTTGTCGCGGTGACGCGAATCGCGCCCGAATCGCTCGGCGGCGAAGGCCAGGGCGAACCGCCGCCGGCGGAAGGCCAATCGGCTGAGGCGGATCAATCGCCAGCCGGGGAGGAAGCACTAGGGGCCGAGCCGGACGACAATCCCGCGGAAGACCAGTCCGAGCCGACCGCGTAGCGCCCGGTTTCGAGCCAGACCCGACGGCGGACTCACCTTTTTCGTTCGCGATTGTCGATATTCAGGTGCCCAAGGCCCACCTGTTGGACGTTACCGCCATGAGCCGTGCCTTGACATCTGGCTCAACCACTCCGCTAACGCCTTCGCCACGCCGTCCTGGACGAGTTGGATGTTCGCCGTCGCCACGGTCATGCGCCTGGCGGTCTAGCTCGTGCTCCTGCCGCGGGTCGATAACGATGGCAGCGAGTCGGTGAGCGAACTGGTCAGCTACATGCTTAACAGCGCCTACAGCAACCTCCGCACTCTGGTCATCTTCCCATGGCGGGCTCTCTCGCGGATCACCGGCGACCAGTCCGAGCCGACCAACGACTGAGCGATCGGCGATGCACTTTTCTGTTGCCAAAAGCCTCGCCGATAGGTACCGGTATCAGCCTATGGCCGACAGCGAGATACCCGACCAGGACGTCGCCGCGACAACGACGGCCCCGCCGACCGAGTCGCCATCCCCTCCCGCCTTGCGGCGGAACGAGTTGCTCGCGCATGCCGAGAGCATGGGGCTGGAATTGTCGCGCCGCATCTCCGACGACGAATTGATCGACCAGGTCAGCCGGCGCGTCAGGCTGATCGAGTCGCTGCCTCGCGAGGTGCTCGCCGAGGTCACGACATGGGCCGGGCTGGGCGTGCCTGCGGACGCCAACAAGAACGACTTCGTCAGGCCGATCAGCAAGTTGACCCACACCAAGTTTCCCGGCCTGAGCGACGAAGGCGTCCGCACGATCGCGCTGCTTCTCGGCTGCGACATCGAGCCGGACGACGACCGCAAATCGATCACCCGGAAGATCAAGGCCAAGGAAGGTTTCTTCCAGAAGTTCCGCCGCAAGCGACGGGCATTCGTCGGCAAACTGATCGCCGGCATGATCGGCGACACGCCCGACCACGACCTGCCCGAGGACAAACGCCCCATGGGCCTGCGCGAACGGATCGAGCAGGAAGGCATCGTCAGCGGGCTGACCGGGAAGATCCGCGGGGCTGCGGACGACTACGTCCGCGAAAAACTCGACGAGATCGAGGCCCGCATCGACCGCAAGCTCGACGAGATCGACCGCCGACTGGCCGAGTGGCGCGACCGCGAGATCGCCAACCGCCTCAAGATCATCCGCATCACGCTGCTGGCGAGCATCATCGTCGCCCTGATGAGCCTGGGTTATGTCTGGCTGAAGGCCCACTTCCCGTGGCTACCATAGTAGTGGCATGACGCACAACCCCGCCAACCTGCTGGGCCTCGACTACCGCCGCCCGCCGGCGCCGCGCCTGCCCGGATTCGACATCGTCGACATCCACACGCACCTGCGCGGCGACTTGCCGTCCATGCGGCTGTTCTTCGATGCGGCGAAGCTTTACGGCGTGCGGCGGGTGCTGACGATGACGTTCCTCGAATACGTGCCGCTGATCCGCAGGCATTTTGCCGACACGGTCGAGTTCATCGCCGTGCCGGACTATCGCCTGTGGACGCGCACACCCGAATTCCAGCAGCGTTGGTGCGACGACATCCGCGGCTTCGCCAAGGCCGGCGCCCGCATCTGCAAGTTCTGGGCCGCACCGCGGGCACTGGCTGAGCACGGCCTGACGCTCGACGACGCCTGGCTTCGCCCCATGATCGACACAGCCCTCGGCGTGGGCCTCGGTTTCATGGTTCACGTGGCCGACCCGGACCTGTGGTACGCGACGAAATACTCCGATGCCGCGACCTTCGGCGCCAAGGCTGCCGCCTATCACCAGCTTGAGTGGTTTCTCGACTACGTTGCGCCGCGCCCGGTCATCGGGGCCCACTTCCTCGGCCACCCGGAGGACCTCGATCACCTGGACGACCTGTTGGGCCGATATCCGCACCTGATGCTCGACACCAGCGCAACCAAATGGATCAGCCGGGAAGTCAGCCGGCACAAGCGCGAGCGGGTACGGGCGTTCTTCCGGCGGCACCGCGAACGGATCCTGTTCGGCTCGGACCTGGTGCTGGACCCGAACTACGACTTCGACCACTACGCCAGCCGGTATTGGGTGCAGCAGCGGCTGTGGGAGAGCGACTACGACGGCGATTCGCCGATCCAGGACCCCGACATTCCCGAGGGTGTCAGCCGGCTTCGCGGCGCGAACCTGCCCGACGACGATCTCCGCGCAGTCTACCGCGAGAACTACGAGCGATTGATGAAGCGTATTGCGGGGATTGGACGCAACCCATAGGTTCCGTTCCCGCGCCGCTTGCGTTTTCGCAGGGCAGCTATAGACTGTCACTCTGCAAGAAACCAACCGGAACCAACTGGAGCCCGCAATGAAAGTCTACATGATGACCGACCTGGAAGGCGTCAGCGGCGTCGTCGACTTCGAGAACCGCGCCGACGACTCGCGGGAAAACCAGCGCAGGCGGGCGATCATGCGCCGCCTGCTTACCGGCGAGGTCAACGCCGCCATCGCGGGCCTGTTCGACGGCGGGGCCACCGAGGTCGTCGTCAACGACGGCCACGGCGCCGGCTACACCATCGACTTCGAGCAGGTCGACCCGCGCGTGACGGTGATCCACGGCACGCGCCGGCCGTTCTGGCTGCCGGAACTGGACGACACCTTCGCCGCGACCATCTTCGTCGGCGCCCACGCCCGGGCCTGCACGCCCGGCGGCGTGCTCTATCACACGCAGAGCAAGGACGTGAAGCGAACAACCGTGAACGGGTTGGAGATCGGCGAGTTGGGGCAGGTCGCGCTGATCGCCGGGCACTTCGGCGTGCCGATGGTGCTGCTCACCGGCGACGCGGCTGCCTGCGCCGAAGCCGCCGCGTTGGTCCCGGGAATCGAAACCGTCGCGGTAAAGAAGGGCTTGTCGCGCCACGCGGCTGTCGCCATCCCGCCCGAGCGGGCCCGGGCGATGATCCGCAAGGGCGCGGCTGATTCCCTGAAACTCGTCGGCAAGGTCGTACCGCTGAAACTGAAGCCGCCGTACGTCTGGCGCGACGAACTGTTCAGCCAGGCCTACGAGCCCGGCGTGACCCGGGCCGGCCACGCGACGGTGCTCGACTGCAACACCCGCGAGTTCCGCGCCGACAACATCATCGACCTGGTCCGCAAGGCCTTCGACTACGCGTGAGTGGTCACGCCAACCGCGACTGCGCGTCCAGCAAAGCCTCGGTCAGCCGATCAAGGTCAGCTTCCGTGTGGTCGCACATCAGGCTGATACGGATGCGGGCTGTGCCGCGGGGAACCGTCGGCGGGCGGATGGCCACGGCGAACTGGGCGTGCTCCAGGAGGATTCGCTGGGCCGCCAACGCCCGCTCCTCCGTGCCGTAGACGATCGGGAGGATTTGGGAATTCGGAATGGGGAATTCGGAATTCGAAATCAACTGGGCCGCACGCAGTTTCTGACGCAGCGACGCACATAAGGCAAGCAATCGCTCCCGCCGCTCGGGTTCCTCGCGAACGATTCGCAGGGCCGCGATTACGGCAGCCGCTGCCGCCGCCGGCGGGGCAGTCGAGAAGATGAACGGGCGAGCCAGGTTCCGCAGGGCGTCGATCAGCACCCGCTTGCCGGCGATGAAGCCGCCGACGCCGCCCAACGCCTTGCTGGCCGTGCCGACGATCACGTCGACACCCTCGCTCACACCCAGCAGTTCGGCTATGCCCCTGCCCCGCGGGCCGAAGATGCCTATCGCGTGAGCCTCATCCACGACCAGCGTGAACCGGTGCCGCCGTTTCAGCCCAACGATTTCAACCAGCGGCGCGAAATCGCCGTCCATCGAGAACAGCGAGTCGGTGACGACGAAGATTCGCCGGGCCGTTGCCTGTTCGCGGCCCAAAAGCTCCGCCAGCCGATCCACGTCGCCGTGCGGGTAGACGCGGATGCGGGCCCCGCACTGGCGGGCGGCGTCGATCAGCGAGGCGTGGTCGAGTTTGTCGAGGAGGACGGTATCGCCCTCGCCAGCCAGCGCCGTGACGGCCGCCACGTTCGTCTGATAGCCCGTGCCGAGCAGCACCGCGTCGTCCGTCCCGAGGAACTCAGCCAGTTTGCGCTCCGCCTGGCGATGCAGCGACGTCGTGCCGCTGATCAGCCGAGACGCGCCGCTGCCGAAGCCCCACTGCTCGATCGCCTCGCAGGCCGCGCGGGCGATCCGCGGGTCGCCAGCCAGGTTCAGGTAGTTGTTCGAGCAGAAGTTCACCCACCGATGCTCGACCCCGTCACGGTCGCGGACACCGATGGAGGTCCCCTGCCGACTAGTCACCTCCATCGGCGAGCGAAGCAGGTTGGCGCGGGCAAGGTCCACAAGCTCGGCACTCAGCCATGCGAGCGGATCGTCGGGAGAGATGTCTGCGGGGTGGGTCAAGGGCGATCCCCGGTGGAGCCAAAATGCATTGAAAATGTCAAATTGAAAATTGAAAAGTGCAGATTGAAAGACAACGCCAGACCGACCTCGTTTCCCTCTCTTCAATTGTCAATCTTCAATCTTCAATTGTCAATTTTCAATGCGTTTGTTTCTTCGCCGCCTACTTCCCCAGCAGATTGAACTCCCACCACGGCCGGCTCTCCGTCGCCCCATACACCGCGAACCGAAAACTCTTCGGGGCGGCACGCCACCGGTCGACCTCGCGCGTGGCTGCCGACGCGATCTTCAGTTGATACTGGTCCACCGTCAGGTGGATCTGGCAGACGACCTCGTAGCTGTCCGGCGTGACGGCTGAGCTACTCACCACGACGTAGTAGACGTTGCCCTCTCGCCGAACCGTCTGGTCGATGACGCTGAGCTTGTGGCCGACCGTGTCGTTGATGACCACCTCGCTGATCCGCACCGACACGCCGCCGGGAGATTCGGCCGGCTTGGGGACGTCCCGTTCCACCGGGATCGGCTGGCCGCGATCATCAACCCAGGGCGTGACTTCGCGTTTGTCCTCGCGGATCGGCTTGCGGTCGGGGCCAGCCTTGAACCGGAAGGTGAACTGCACCTGCTCAGAGCCGATGGCGACGACCTGGCTCACCTGCCCGTCGCGCGGCGCATTGCCGGGGTCCATGCGGGCCATGTAGCTGGGCACCACGCACCCGCCCAGCGACAACAGGGTCAGCGCAATCGCACCCGTGCAGATTGTCCAAGCCAATCGCAACATCGTTATTCGTATTCTGTCCGAGGACGCGAGTTTACGCAAAGGGATTTGCCCCATCCCGGTTAGCCGCAGGACCGAAGGTCCGCGCTCATCCCCCCATCGCCGCCCGGAGCCGCCCCACCCATTCCGCAGTCACCTGACGGCACACCTCGCCCGCCGGCAGGAACACCTCCAGCATGAACGGCCCGTCATATCCGATGCCGGCCAGCCCCCTGCCAACGCCCGCCCAGTCGATCCGCCCGTCGAACGGCAGCCGGTGCTCGTCGGTCTCGCCGGAGTTGTCACTGGCGTGAACATATTGCAGCAGCGAACCGCATTCCGCCAGCCCGGCTCGGGCATCGCCGCCCAGGAACGCGTGGGCCACGTCAAAGCAGATTCCCAGGCCGCCGCAACGGGTGTTGCGGACCAGCCTGGCCAGTTCGGCTGGGTCGCTGCCGACCGGATGGCCGGGCGGCATGTTCTCGATCAGGAACTTCAGGCCGCATGCGTCGCCAACTTCGCTGAGTTCGTCGAGCGAACGCGAGCACTGCCGCAGGCGAGTCGATCGCCATCGGTCGTCGCAAGCGTCAGCCGTCTGCGGCGAGGGGTGGACGACCACGATCGACGCGCCGAGTTTCCTCGCAAAGTCCGCCTCGCCGCAGTAGGCGTCCATCGTGCGATTGCGCACGGACTCGTCCGGCGACGACAGGTCATACTCCGGGCCAAACACGCCGTGCAGCGAGTCGAATATCACGCCCGCCCGCGAGGCCACAGTCCGCATCTGCTCAGGTTGAAGGGCCGCGCCCGGATTCCGATAGGCTTGCGCGATCCCCACGCCGGCCAGGCCCGCCCATGCGGCCAGCGTGGCGCCGGGATCGGGATCCTCGAAACCGAAGGCGGAGATGACGCTGAATTGCATGGGTGCTCCGGGGAGTTTGTGAGGCGGGGACGCGCTCCCCTTCCTTTCGACTTCGCTCAAGGCAAGCGGGTCGCGGTTAAACAGGCAACATCAGTTCTGAGACACCGACAGGCGGCTGCGAATGTAGCTCGCCCGGGCGATCCGGCGGGCGTCGTCGTCCAGCAGTTTGCCCTGGAGCTTTTGCAGGTGCGCCGGCTGGGTCAGCAGGAACAGTTCGTTGATCGTCTGGATCGAAACGTTCTTGATC
>JAQTVL010000172.1 GCA_028706835.1 Phycisphaerae bacterium
GGCGACCAGCGGGTTGATCGCAACTCGTAAGGACAATAGTGATGTTGATCTGAACTGGGTGACCAACGCTGCGACCCAGAGCGGCTCCGATCTCTGGGGCACGTCGGACGGACTGAAGTGGACTTGGATAGCCTCGCTGCCCGCAGCAGCATGCGCCTGCACGGTGACAGATTCCCATGCGGACTTCACGTTTTACGACGTGGTGGCCTTCGGGACGTTGCCCGGGCAAACAGGCATCGAATCTGCGGACACAGCCCTCGCCCACCTCCCGGGAGATTCGCCGGACGCCACTCCTACCACCAAACCGTCGCCAGCCCCAATGAATGACGGCGGCATGACGCCCGCGGAGAAGTATGCCGAGGAAGCTTCACAAATAAAGCGCCCCGATGCCCGTATCGGACTCGACGTTAATAGCGTGAAAGCTTGGGGGGATTACGCAGAACGCATGCGCAAGTGGGTTCAAACCCAGAAGAAGACCTGGACCGATGCTGCCTATGAGCAGATACTTGGTGGTCTTGGCAAGCTGCCGGAGGGAACTACGCAGGATCAGTGGAGCAAACAGTGCCGCATCATAGCCGCGGAATATGTCGACATGTACTGTGCCAAAGCCTACGCTTCTGACTGCTTTGGATACCTCATGTACCTACAGCGAGACCGCCGTTTGAAGGACCCCATCGCTCCCGACGGTGTGTTCAAGAAGAAGCTGCAGATGCAGATTGTTGATCCTTACAATGGCGGCGTTCCTCTGGATGTTGACGGCGATAGTCCAGATTGCGACTTGAGCGCTGGATGGGAATGCTATCACTGGACACGTTTCACCAACGATGCAATGAAGAGGGCGACCGCTCGCATTATTGCCGCAGGGATGACGCCGGCATTCAAGGCGGAGCATGTGGGATGGGTGACCTTCACTGGAAGTATAGAGTCGCCGCGGAAGATGTTGCAGACGAATTGGGTAGCGCTTTCCAGAGAGGGTTGTCGTACGGCAGAGGGGCCGTTCCAAATGAGGAATACGATATCTCTAGACCCGTGGGCACAAGTGGCACCATTGGCATTCACGACTTCTACACATAAGATCGATTGGTACAGCCCGGACGAGAAGAAGATGCTGAAAGTCATGGCAGACCTCAACTTTGTTATGATGAGCGACCCACTGACCCTGACCAAGAAGACTTCCCCGGCGCCCTATTTAGACGGATACGCCGAGTGCATCTATGGTGGGCGTGGCACGTGTCACCGCATAGTCGATAAGAATGAGGGACTACGATATCCCTTTCAAGCCGATAACTTTAGGTTCTTGGTGGCAATCAACGCGCCAAGTCCCCAGCCATAGGGCGGGACGTAGTTCTTAGGAGTGACCTATGAGCAGAATTCATCATCTGCGTTGGGGGGCCTGCTTGGTATGTGCCTTGCTTCTAACGAGCTGCGCTAATGTTTCCTCGCCCGAAACGGAAACGCGGGCGATTGCACAACTGAACGCCGGGCAGTCTTACGAAGAGGCATTGGCTGCGGTTCGCGGCGTCTGTCCCGCCGCCAGATTCGGCGGGATGGTCGAGTCTCAGGACTTCGTCGCATATCCGACTATATGGCTCTCGGATCGGGGCCCATGGGTGTTGCTCGAATTCAAGTCATACGATGAGAACAATCAGGTGGAGAGCGAACAGGTAGCGGCGTTTCGTGTGCTGAAGGATGCTCCATTCGGTGCGTACCTGTCGGATGGCAATTGGGAGGAAAGTCCCTGCAAGGCACATCATACTACTGCGGCGAAGGAACTGCGCCCTGGGAGTTTGTATTCAGAATACAGTGGAATCCTGATCTTCATTCCCCAGCGTTGGCGATTCTCGGGCTACACGGGGGTGCTGGAGGCATCCAGGAACGGCGGAGGCTGCCTGGTGCTGCATCCCGAGAAAGTGACTCTAGACCCTCCAGGGAGCCGGCAGTGGAAAGGACGTAGATATGGGCTCTGTGAGATGCGTGGCGCTCCAAATGCCGAGGAATTCACCATAACACGGACACTGTTACTCTCGCAAGCCATGCGATCTGTGGTAGTGAAAGGATCGGGCGGAAAAGGGGACATTCCTCTTTGTGATTAGGCGGAAAAGGGGCGGCAAACTCTGCCATACGGGAACTGCTTGGACGCGTTCAGCGCATAGGATGCTCCCGCTGGTCGGGGACGGGTTCGTGGTACAATGCTTCGATGGGACGACGACCGCGGACATTACCGAGGACGTGAGCGACCTCTACAGCGTCGATGGCGTGAATTGGAGCGGCCTGGTGACGGGTCTGGAAAACAACCAGGTGCTGAGCTACTCGGTGATCGCGACGGCGGGCGAGGCCGAATCGGCGGCGAGCGAGCCGGCGGAGGCCGACCTGTCGGTGACGAGTTTCGCCGACGACTTCAACACGGCGCGATCGCCCAGTTCCGCCGGGGACTACCTGGGGATTCGGTGGGCGGAGCCGCCGGAGGACATCCCGGCGACGATCGTGGACGGGGAGGTTCAGACCTATGTCTGGACCGAGGAGTATGTCCAGAACGAGTCCGGCACGGGCGACCTGGCGGTGGTGGGGCAGTACGAAATCCAGGCGCGGGTGCGATATGACAACCTGCCGAACAACAGCGCGAACTGGCCATATCTTGGGACGTATCTGCTGGCCCGGGTGGACGGCACGACGGATCGTCCGCAGGGCGTGCAGCTTCTGCTGGCGCGGACGCTGTTAAGCACGGGTTTCACGCTGACGTTGAACGACTGCTACAACGGCCCGCAGCGGACGGTGGCGACGGTCGATATCCTCGCCAGCACACTGAACCAGGACGGTTGGTTGACGCTGAAACTGTCGGTGAACGGGGACCGTTTCACGGCGTATATTGACGGCGTGGAGCAGTTCAGCGCGCTGGACGGTTATGGTCGTCTGGCCGACGTGGGCGTGGGGGAATACGATGGCTACGTGGGAACCGCCGTCGGCTGGGGCACGGCGCTGGAAGAGTCGGAGACCCGTAGGCCGGTGCTGGACGACTTTGTGCTGACCGCCGTTCCGCAGCCGGAGAACGCAACGAGTGTTCCGGCGACCAGCGGGTTGAAGATTACGACCGCCGCCAACGGCGACTTGAATCTGAGTTGGACAAACAACGCCGCCAACGCAGAGGGTTCGCAGATATGGGGCACTTCGGAGTGGGGGAACTGGGTGCTTATCAAGTCCTGCCCTGGCGTTGGCAGCACAACCTGTATGATCTCTTCTGCCGATGCCCTTTATGCATCTTACGTGGTTACAGAGTATTCACTCGATGACTATTGGTCGTCCGACTTATACCTCACTGATCCCAATGCAGCCTCGCAACCGCAAGAGACGCCGGATAAGACCCCGCACCCCGCCTCGGCGCCAACCACTGCTCCGGCCGAACCGAAGGAACACTGGAAAACAGTTGGAGCTGCAACTGTAGAGAGTAAACTGTTCACACCGATCGTCACGGACAGCATTGTGAAGAACGATTACACGCTCGTCTTCGGTATGCGAGGCCTCCTGAACGATGCCGCAAAGGGCGTGTCTAAAGGCGAATACTCCTGGGTTTTCAACTGGGAAGTATCTTACTTTAACTCTGCTACTCACACCCAAGAGGCAAGTCTCAATCAGTGGGCCGAAGACACAACTACAATTTCCGCCGAGTGGCTGGAACCACGAGTCCTGCCTGGTGAAAAGCATCCGGACAATGCGCCAGCCACAGTCAAACCGCAACCGAAACGGCACAGCAACCGACGTCCGGTGGAGTCAAAGGAATTGGGCAAGGGCGTAAGATGGCCGGATCTCCCCGGTCGCGATCTGCCGGGCAAGTCGCAAACCAAAGAATGTATCATTGAGTTTTCTTTGGACTTCTACAACCCAAACGGAGACTTCATTCAATCTGCAATTCTCAAACTCCGGATGAAAGCGACCGCAGACATGAAAGGTAAGGTCGATTCTTCCACCTTCGAATACGAACTGACTGACGGAACCAACGCTAGACCATTGAATCCGTGAATCGCATTGCGAACAAGGGATGCCACCGAGAATCGCCCGGTTCGTTTCAGCCACCGGCAAGTCAGCCGAGGTGAGTGTGTCTAGCGAAGGCAGTCAGTGAGGGAATCCATCACCGCTTGGTTGGCGAAAACAGACGGGAGACTAGAATGACAAGGTCATGCACTGCTGTGTTATTGGGCGCGTGCGTGGTGATGTTGGGCTCGTGTGATCGTTCTGGGGCGACTCGCGCCGTCCCGGGGCCTGACTTGCGGCACGATTCGCCTCTTGGACGATGGAACCTTGTGTTAGAACACGGCCGGAAGGCGAGCGGACGAACTGTCTCCGACTCCGAAGACCCAGATGCTAATGCTATTCTATCGTATCTGGTGACTCGATTGGACCCCGAGTTTCCGTCGCGTCAACCAATTACGCTGAACATTCTCGGCGACACAGAAGGATATTTCTGGTTGTGGTGGGTTCACCTTGCGATCAAGAGCGACTGGTACTATCGGCTTGAAGGCATGCGTGTGCGGTTCTATCTGGCGGAGTCCCCTAACAGGATTCTCTATGTCGTTCCGTACGCATTGGTGGACAACGGGGTCGAGAAAGGCGCACCCGGGACGGCCGGTTTCGTCGTGGCTCTCGCCCGTGTGGTCTACCGTGAACTCACAGACATAGAACAGAGAACGATAGACCCAGCCCTGTGGGAGAAACGCAGGAGAGATCAGGGCAGGACTGAAACTCAGCCCGCGATGTCTTCTGCCAGCCCGGGCGGAAGAAATGGAGTTCCGGGGGCACCATAAGGGCGGCAAAGTCTGCCATAGGGGAACTGTTTCGACGCGTTCAGCGCATAGGATGCTCCTGCCATCCGGGGACGGGTTCGTGGTACAATGCTTCGATGGGACGACGACCACGGACATTACCGAGGACGTAACCGACCTCTACAGCGTCGATGGCGTGAATTGGAGCGGTCTGGTGACGGGTCTGGAAAACAACCAGGTGCTGAGCTACTCGGTGATCGCGACGGCGGGCGAAGCCGAATCGGCGGCGAGCGAGCCGGCGGAGGCCGACCTGTCGGTGGTGGGGCAATACGAAATCCAGGCGCGGGTGCGATATGACAACCTGCCGAACAACAGCGCGAACTGGCCATATCTTGGGACGTATCTGCTGGCCCGCGTGGTCAGCACGCGGATCGTCTTGCCGATCCGCGGGTCGGTCAGGACCCGAGCTGTTCCGCAAGGACATCCGCAGCGCGGAAGCGAACGGCTGGCTGATCTTCGGCCGGCGCGAGGTCGGCGAGACCGGCACGAAGGTCTACGGGAACCGGCGTCAGAAGGAGATCGAGCTATCGAGCACATTCCGCACCGACTGGTTGGAACTGATGACCAGCGGCGAACAGGCCAGCGCGCTGGACTCCCTCCTGATCGCCCAGTGGACGCGGATACTGTACGGCCACAGCCCGGCGACCAACCCGGCGAGTTCGACCTTCAGCCCGATCACGACGGACTGGGTGCTGCTGCGTCATCAGATGCTCACCCTTCACCAGTTGCCGTTCGGTTGGACGCAAATCGAGTCGGCGCAGCCCGGAATGTCCGGCTTCAACGAGCCGGACACTGCGGTCTATTACGGCGCGGGCCTCAATATAGGCGGCGATTCAGCTGGCAGGAACTGGCGGGTGGGCGGGCTGCTGAAGACCTACTACCGCAAAGCCGCCTGAGCGAACAGTTCCGGCCCATCCTCCGACCGGTCCTGCGAGAGCGGGAGTTTGGCGTGTTCGATCTGGACAGGGCATTCACGCTCGTGTCCGACATGGCCGAGGCGGTGTCCTGAACGCTCACGAGCCTCGCCCATGCCCCGGGGACGGTGGACGTTCTCTCTGGCAATGCGCCAGCGTGCGAAGGATGGCGTCGAGCACATCGTCAAGATGCTTTCCGACATCCTCGGCCAAGAAACGCAGCACGAAGTAGCCGTTCTCCTGAAGAAGCGCGTCCTTGTGCCGGTCACGGCGGTAGGCTTCCGCGTCAGCCAAGTGCTGCCCGCCGTCCAGTTCGACCGCCACGCGAGCATCCGCGCAGAGCAGGTCCACCTCCATTTGGCCCCGGCCGTCAAATGGAATCGGTAGCGTCATATTCAAGCGGAACTGGCCGGCGGTCTCGGGCAACGATCCCAGCCGACGATACAGGAACGCCTCGGTCGCGCTCCTGGCGCGATCCACGCCTTCCCGGTCGGCGGGCTCGGGCCGGGCGACGTGAACGAACAGGTTCGCCAGCGGCGTGTCCACCCCGTCACGAACCAGGCGGCGGACGCTGGCTGCGTAGTCCTTCTTCCACAGCGGATCGACCGGGAGCGGTACATCGGCAGGCCAGCCGGGCACGGCGCTGGCCGGCAACAGGATCGTGTAGCCGACCGCGTCATATCCCCGGCACCGACGGTCGAACATTCGGGCCAGCATTGGCACGTCCAAGTCGGCGTAATCGTAGATGCGGACTTCGCGTTTTTGGTCATGCAGGCGGTGCAATCGGCCGGCGTACTGGGCGATGGTTCCGCGCCATGACACCGGCAGGGTCAGGAATAACGTGTCCAGTCGAGCGTCATCGAAACCCTCCCCGATGTATCGTCCGGTAGCCAACAGCACCCGCTCTTCGTCTTCGGGAATGGCCGCCAGGCGAGCGATGACGCCCGCGAGTTCCTTCTTACCCATGCCGCCCTGAAGCACAATCAGATGGCGGATCTCGGGAGACAGAAACGTGGCCAGGCGTTCGAGGTGCTCAGTCCGTTCCGTCAATATGATGGGCGACCGGCCCTCGCGGGCGGCCTGCACAACGTCCTGGCAGATGAGCCGGTTTCGGGCTTCGTCCGCGATCAGGTTATCGTATAACTCGTGAAACTGGCTCCGAGCGTCCGGGCTGGCCGAGCCAAGCGGGTGAAAACCCGTCGGGCGAACGAACACCGTGTGCGTGAAGGGACGGGCCAGGGCTTGTTTCTTTGCATCGACGCGGTAGCGTACGGGTCCGCATTGCATGAAGATAATCGGGTGATGACCGTCTTTGCGCGTCACCGTCGCCGACAGGCCGGTGACGTATTTCGCCTTCGCGCGCCGGGCGACCTGCTCGAAGCCGTGGGCGGACAGGTGGTGGCACTCATCCACGACGAGATGGCCGTATTCGCCGACCCGATCATCCACAACGCCCTTGCGCACCAGGCTCTGGATGATCGCCACATCCAGCGCGCCTGTCGGTTTCTTCCGCCCGCCGCCAATCCGGCCGATGGCCTTAACCGGTAGTCCCAGGAATGTCGCCAGCCGCTCCACCCACTGTTCGAGCAACTGCCGGCGATGGACGAGGATCAAGGTATTGACGCCGCGCCGGGCAATGAGCCATGCGGCAATCACGGTCTTGCCGAACGCGGTTGTGGCGGACAATACCCCGGTATCGTGGGCGAGCATTGCCTCGGCGGCGGCCGTCTGGTCTGGCCGCAAATCGCCGTGAAACGAAACACCCAGTGGCGTGCCTCCGCACCGTTCGTCGCGGACGAGGGGCTTGATCTTCAGGCTTTCCATGAGGCCGCACGCATCCTCCAGACAGCCACGCGGCAGACCGATGTGCTGCGAGTAGTCCTCGGCACAGGCGATAATCCGCGGTTTGTCGTAGGTCGGCAGGCGCATCGCCTGCGCCTTGTAGAACTCCGGGTTCTGAAAGGCGGCCAGTCGGAGCAGCCGATTGCGAAGCCCGGCTGGTAACACGTCCTTGGCGATGTATATCTGGTTCCCGAGCACCAGTTCGATGCACTCCGGCGACGGGCCCGCGATCGGCGGTTCCTTCCATCGGCGCGAGGGTGGCGCGGTCCATGGCGCATCGTCATCGTCATCCGACAGTGCGAGCCGCACCCCGACGATCCGTCCTCGCCCTTCAGCAGCGTGGACAATTCCCTCCACTTCGGACTGGCCGATCTTTCGCATGGTGGCCAGGAATGCCCACTGGTCGGGGTGGGGAACGAGCTGCTCGTCGAGAAAAACGCTGTTCCCGTGCTTCCGCGGCTGCTTCTGAAGCGGCAAGGCAATGAGATTGCCGAACCCGCCTTTCGGCAGGGTGTCCTGATTGGGAAAGAAGCGGTCATAGGAGTCCAGGCCGATGTCCGGGCGGCTCTCCATCGTCTCGGTCAGAATGTGCGATCCGAGCTTCCGCGCCAGCCCGGCCGGGATCGCCTGATCGAAGAACAGCCAGATGTGCCCGCCATTGCCGGAGCGGGACCGCTCCAGCGCTGCCGGCAGGTTCAGCCGATGGCACGTGATCATGAATGCACTGACATCCTCGCGCCAACTGTCCTTGTCGAAGTCGGCCGCCAGG
>JAQTVL010000173.1 GCA_028706835.1 Phycisphaerae bacterium
TGCGTCCGCGACAGCATACACCGACTTCGGGAAGGGGAACGTTGCACGTCGGCCAAGGATGGAGTGCAGGAGCGTCGTGCCGTGCGTTCCCGCATCATGCGCCTTGTTCCACCAGACTGTCTTGAGCTTCTTCGACTCCGGCCTTCTCTCCCAGATATTCAGAGTCCAACTCTTGTATGCTGCGTTGAACTTGCCGAGCTTGACCCGGCCAGCGTCAATCAAGCTCTGCATCTTGGGCGAGATGAACCTCCAACAACGGTCGTTGCCCTCTCGGTCAATAGGCCAAACTGGCAGGAGGCCGCCGACCCTCGCAAGTCGTGGTTTTTCGCCGAGAGGCAGGGGGTCCCCCGTGCGAACAACGCGGTTCTCCTTCTCGTCAATGTAGATCGGATAGAACTGATTCTTCCGTTGGTGTCGGTAGCTTGATTCGCTTCCACGGCGACGGGCATGTCGCAACTCCCACTCGCCAATCTCCTCGGGCGGAAACGGCAATGACCCATCGGAAACGTCGTCCGATCCATCATCGTCGTCTGCGTCAGCAACATCTATGTCATCCTCTGCGTCTACGTCGTCCTCCTCGTCGTCTAACCCATTGAGGAGCGGCTGTTGAGTAAGCGATTGCAGGAATAGCGCGGCCCCGCCAGGGCCGGGTGTTACCCCGGCCTTCGTCGGAATGCCCTTGATGATGCTGGCTCCCGTGTTTGGAACGCAGAAGAAGATGTACTCATCAACTCGTGCAAAATTCAGTTTTCCTGTTCCCTTGGGGTTGATTACGGCCGTAACCATGTGCCGTAGGTACTCAGGGAATTCCGTTTCTAACAGAACGGAAAGATGCCCGACTTCGTTCTCGTCAACGGTGACAACTAAGACGCCATCCGGTTTGAGAAGTCGCTTGGCCAATTGCAGGCGTCTCTTCATCATCGCCAGCCATTTGCTGTGGCGGTACTGATCGGTTCTGTCTACATAATCGTTGTTGTATTTCCAATCGCGAGCGCCGGAATTGTACGGTGGGTCAATGTAGATCGCGTCCACCTGGCCGGCGTAGCAGTAGAGCAGCAGTTGAAGGGCGTGGAAGTTGTCCGCGTTAATGATCGTGTGATACGGTTTGCCCTCGGCTCGCGTCAGTCGAGCCATGGGAACGAGCGTCGGGTAGATCGGCTCGCCGAATCGCTTGACCACCACCAAATCCCTCGTCTTGACCGTCTCGGCCTCACCCTCGCCGTTCTCCCGCCTGATTCGGGCCTTGCCGCTGGCGTGGACTTCTTCCACCAGAAACACGGCCTTGTCGCCGCTGTCGCGTCGGACGATTCGCGCTCCGGGTTTCACGGGAAGGCCAGGCAGTTGGATCAACTCCGGTATGTGTTCCTCAAAGACTAGGCCGAATTTCTTCCGCTCGATGAGCGCCGCTACCTCGTGGGCGATCTGTTCGCGCAGGCCGGCGTCGGCTATTTCCCTGATAAGGTTTTCAACCTTGGCCATGTTCCAGTTTTCCGCCTGGCTCAACCGACGGGCGACACCGGTTCCTGGTCCTGTCTGGGTCGAAAGGCAAAGTCTGACGTGCTGTGTGTGCTGGCGAGCTGCAACCCCTTGCGGGTAAGTCGAAAAGAAAAGGAGCGGTTGCCAACGTCGCCACCACCGATGGCCCTCACGAGGCCAGTGTAGCAAGCGAACGCCGGGCCGCTCCAGGTTGGAGCGACCCGGCTTCATAGCTGCTACACAGTGCCAAAACTCGTGAGGTTTTCGGTGGTGCGTCTGAAGCCGAATCTTTGTCTTCGATCAAGTTGTCAGGACAGGAGCATTGTTCGCTCCGAGCGGTTCTCCTAAAAGGTCCGTTCGTTCGCCGGCCAGTATAGCGACCCGGCGGCGGGGCAACAACGGGCGGCCTCGCCCGGCGAGAAGCTACGGCCGGGCGTCGCCGGCAGCAAGGTTCACCTGTTGCTGGCCGACGTTGACCTGTCCCGCCTGCCCGATGTTGATGTTGACCGGGCTGGATTTCAGTCGGCGCAGGGCGTCCAGGTTGCGGAGAAACATCAGGTTGAACCGATCCAGCATCGCGGCCAGCCGATCCTGCATCTCCCGCACACTGTCCGCCACGGCCAACTGAACCGCGCTCTTGCCGCCGTGTTTCTCGATCAATTCCGGGTACTGGTCGATGTAGATGTTGCCGTGAATCACGGCCATTAGCCGGGCGATCTCCGTGTTGAACCGGACCACGTGGAAGTAGGCCATGACGGCCTGATCCACGAGCATGATTTCCGGCACGGTCCGCAGGTCGTACTGGCGAATCCACTCTTGGCGTAGCTCGAAGACCGTCAGGGACAACTCCGGGTTGGCGTTGTAGAACAAGGCGAGTTCGTGCAGGAAGAATCGACCGCTGAGGTAGTCGCGTGTCGTCTCGTCCAGCAGGTCCCCGGCTTTTGTCGGGTCCGCCAGCGCAATGTAGTTCAGGGACTCAAAGCCCCGCCGTGCCGCCTCGCTCTCGGCCAGCATCCGCCGATTCTCCCGGTAGTTGTCGATGGCCTTCTCGCGGGCCAGTCGCCAGCGTTCAGACTCGGCCGCTACGGCCGCCGGGTCGGGCAGCACCTTGGCCGGGGCTGGCTCGGTTGCCGGCGGGCTTGCGTCAGCCGTCGCCAGCGCCGGGGGCGGGGCGGCGGGTGTTGCCGGTGTCGCTGGCGGGCTGCCAATCGGCGGGGTCGGTCCGACCTCGCCCACCGTGAAGGTGCAGGCCGGCCGGTCAGGCGTCGTGACCGGGGCGGCCTCGGGCTGCTGCGATTTCGTGGCACGTGGCTTCGACTTGCTCATTGCTGATCCTTCCCCGTGAATGCTCATTGACTGCTGCCCTTACTCGCCGGGCCTGGGCCAGCAGCGCCGCCGTCGCCCGGTCCTGGGCCTTGGTGTCTGCCAGCCGGTCCCGCAAGCCGGGCATTTGATCCGCGGCGACGTATCGCTTTCGCGGACGCCAGCCCCCGCCTTCCCGCCGTCGGAAGTGGAGATACCAGTACGGCCCATGTTCTGCCCCGCGTCGGCAGCGGCAGCCGGGCTTGCCGCAACGGATGAACTCGGCCACGAGGTAGCCGACGGCTTCCGGGGTGCTGTAGCGGGTCAGATACATGGCGTCTTACGCACCAGAATCAGGCGTTCAGGTCCATCGGGCCAGCGCCGGCGCGCCCAGCCGTCCGCCGGGCCGTCGCGCAACAGTTAACCGGCGGGGGGTATCAACCTGTCACCGTGGCCCGACCGGGGGCTTGGCGGTCAGCCAGCGTGTCGGGAAGGCCAGTTGCCGGAGCCTGTAGCATTCCGTCGATTGCGCGTCCCTCCGCTTTCACTTGGGGTAGGGGTACATCGTTTTTGATGTCCGGGTCCGGTAGCATCCCGTCGGCTACACGTCGGCGGGCGCGGCAATCGCGGGCGGCCTGTCGGCGGCGTTCGCGGGCGCAGGACGGGCAGTATCGGCGTCGGCGGGCCAGGGCCGCCCCGCAATCGGGGCAGGTCCGCCGGGCCGGACTCGACGGATCGGCCGGGCGGTCGTCAGCCAGCATCGCCCCGCGTTGGGCGCAGCGGTCGCAAGTCGCGGCGGTGGCTTCCGCGCCGACGCTGACCAGCCGGCCGCAACGGCAAGCCAGAGATGGAATCGCGGCGCTGCTCATTGCCCGCCCCCGGTTCCGGCAGCCCGGACCATCGCCACGATGCCCGCCTTGAGCGCGTCGGGCAGATTCGGCCAAGCGTCGATGAGGGTTCGCAAGTCGGCGTGTTTTTCGACCAGAAACGCCAAGTCAGACGCCAAGCGCGTCCGCCCGGTTTCGTCCGGTGTGTTGCAAGTGCTTGTGTCTGCTGGGTTTTGCGAGACTTGCCCGGAAGCCTCAGAACGGTTTTCAAGACCGTCCCGATCAGCCGCTCTGGCATCCCTCCGGCTCGGTCGTTGAAGCCTGATTCTACAGGTTTGGGGCCGGGTTTGCCAGCATCTGCAATTGTGCGGCGCGGTGCCCCCTTCCGCAAACCCGCCGGCTGGCTACAATGGCCCCGACGAATGCGAACTTGTTTCCACATGGTTCTGATCGGGGTGACGTGCTTGGCGACCACCGGCGGCTGCAACATCAACGACTTCGTGCTCTTTCCCGACCGCAAGGTGACCGCCAACCCGGACGCCGCTGGCCTGCGGCACGTCGACATTGTCGCGACCAACGCGGCTGGCCGGCGGATCGAGGGCTGGCTGGTTCTGCCGGCTGGGCAGGGGCCGCCTCGGGGCACGGTGCTTATCAGTCATGGAAACGCGGGCAATGTCGGTTCGTTCCTGCCGTGGGCGAAAATGCTGGCGGAGGCGGGCTACGCCGCCGCTCTCTACGACTACCAGGGCTACGGGGCCAGCGAAGGCGAGGCCGACGTCAATAGCCTGGTCGGCGACGGCGCGGCGGTGGTCGCGTGGTTGCGGGAACATGGGTACGTGGGAGACGCGGCGGGGAGCACGACCAAGCGCGGGGCCGAGGACGGCCCGGCTCGCCACGGACGAAAGCTCGGCTTGCTCGGGTTGTCGCTTGGCACGCTGGTATCCGTTCGGCTGGCGGCGACGATGCCGGACCTGGTCGGCGCGGTCGTGCTGGAAGGCTCGATGATCCCCGGCGAAGAGCTCAAGCGAAAGTTCGGCGTGCTCGGGGCGCCGGTCGCCTGGGTGCTCACGCAGCAGATACCGGCTGAGCTCGATACCGGCACTCAGATTCAAGCGGTTCGCTGTCCGGTCCTGTTCCTCCACTCCACCACCGACGAGGTGACCAGTTTCGAGGGCGGCCGGGAACTGTTCGCCCTGGCCCGCGAGCCGAAGCAGTGGGTGCAGGCGGAGGGCTTGGCCCACCTGCGTCTGCTGTTCGACTGGCCGCCGTATTCGCCGACAGTGGTCGGCTGGTTCGATCGGCATCTGATCGGCGGCAAGGAATAGCCGTGAAACTGCCGCCGGAAACGATCGCGTCAATTCGCCGTCGCCTGATCGGGTGGTTCGCGCGACACCAGCGAGTGCTGCCGTGGCGGAGCGAGCCGACCGCCTACCGCGTCTGGTTGAGCGAGGTGATGCTCCAGCAGACGCAAGTGGCGACGGCGCTGCCGTACTTCGAGCGATTCATGCGGGCATTCCCCACCGTGCGGGCGCTGGCCGGCGCCGACCTCGACGACGTGCTGACGCTGTGGGCGGGCCTCGGCTATTACAGCCGGGCGCGCAACCTGCACCGGGCCGCGACGATCATCGCTCACGAATTGGGTGGGCGATTCCCGGATACGCCGGCTGGGCTGCTCGCGTTGCCGGGCGTCGGGCGATACTCGGCTGGGGCAATTCTGTCGATCGCGTTCAACCAGCCCGCCCCGATCGTCGACGGCAACGTGACCCGCGTGCTGAGCAGGCTGTTCGCGCTTCGCGGCGATCCGCGCTCCCCGGCCGGCCTGCGGCGGCTGTGGTCGCTGGCGGAGCAACTGGTCGATCCGCGCCGCCCCGGGGATTTCAACCAGGCGATGATGGAACTCGGCGCGATGGTCTGCACGCCGGCCACGCCGAGTTGCGGCAAATGTCCCGTTGCGAAACTGTGTCGCGCCCTGGCGCTGGGCCAGCCGGAACGCTTCCCGCCGGCCCGCCGCCGATCGCCGGTGCGGGCGGAGCGATGGGCGGTCGCGGTGCTGCGAAGCGATGCTGAGGTGCTTCTCGTCCGTCGCGAGGCGGCAGGTCGGTGGGGCGGGCTGCGGGAGTTTCCGGGGCTTGTCGTGCCGGCCAGCCAATCGGCGATCGCCGCCTTGCGTGCGATGTTGCGGGAACGACTCGCGTTGCGGAACGTCCGACTATCGCCGGTTGGCCAGGTGCGGCACCAACTCTCGCATCGCGACATGACGGTCGAGGTGTTCACCGCCGCGATCCCGTCGCGGATCGAGCCGAGTTCGGATGCCCGCTGGGTTGCCCCCGCGGACCTCTCGTCGCTGGCCATCTCTCGCCTCACTCACAAGATCGCTCGCGCCGCCCTGGGCGCGTGAGCGGAAAGCGGGGCCTTCGTCCCCGCACTCCAAGGCGGGCTGCGCCCGCGAAAGACATCGCGCGGGCCGGTGCGGGGTATTCCGCTGCACGCTACGGGGTCGTATACTCCCGGCTCTGGCGATGGTGGCGCCTGGGCATTCACTGGAAAGGTGAGCATCAATGAACGACTGGGAGAATCCGCAGATCGTCGGGCGAGATCGGCTGCCTGCACGCCCGTACACGTTCGCGTATCCGGATGATGCGTCGGCGATGGCCGGGGAACGGGCCGCGTCGCCGTGGTTCAAGTTGCTCAGCGGCGTTTGGAAGTTTCACTATGCGCCGACGCCGGCGGAGCAGATCGACGGCTTCGCCGAAGCGGCGTTCGACGTGTCGGGGTGGGACGAACTGCCCGTGCCGTCGAACTGGCAGATGCACGGCTACGGCCGGCCGCACTACACCAACTCGCAGTTCCCCATCCCGGTCGATCCGCCGCGAGTGCCCTCGGACAACCCGGTCGGCGAGTATCGCCGCGAGTTCACGCTGCCGGCTGATTGGGCTGGCCGACGGGTGCTGCTGCACTTCGACGGCGTGGATTCCGCCTTCTACGTCTGGGTGAACGGGCAGAGCGCGGGCTTCAGCAAAGGCAGCCGGCTGGCGGCGGAGTTCGACATCACCGACAAACTGGCTGCGGGCGTGAATACAATCGCGGTCCGCGTCTACCAGTGGTCCGACGGGACCTATCTGGAAGACCAGGACATGTGGTGGCTGAGTGGCATCTTCCGCGACGTGTACCTGCTGGCGATGCCGACGGCCTGCCTCTGGGACGTTGGCGTGCAGACGCGGTTCGACGCGACGGGCAGGGACGCAACGCTGGTAGCCAAGGTGACGCTGGCAAACGTCTCCGGCAAGGCGGCGAGAGACCATCGTGTGGACCTTCGGCTGCTCGACGCGGGGCGACAGGTCGTCGCCCGCAGGTCGGTCAAAATGTCGGCGCCGGCGAAGGGCGAGGCGTGGGATGTCGTCGAGATGCGGATTGCGGCCCCGGCGAAGTGGAACGCCGAGAAGCCGAACCTGTACACGCTGCTCGTGACTCACAAGATGCCGGACGGCGAGGTTGCGGAGGTCGTGCCGGTGACGGTCGGCTTCCGAGAGGTGAAGGTCGACGGCCACGTGCTGCGAGTGAACGGCCAGGCCATCAAGCTCAAGGGCGTGAACCGGCACGAGTTCCATCCGGACCTCGGGCGGGCGGTGCCGCTGGCGACGATGGTTGAGGACCTGCTGCTGATGAAGCGGCACAACATCAATGCGATTCGCACGTCGCACTACCCGGACGACCCGCGGTTCTACGACCTGTGCGACCGGCGGGGGTTCTACCTGATCGACGAGTGCGACCTGGAAACGCACGGCTTAAACTACGTCGAGTGGCGCGGGAACCCGCCCAACGAGCCGGCCTGGCGCGACGCGTGCGTGGACCGCATGGTCCGCATGGTGCAGCGGGACCGCAATCACCCGAGCGTCATCATCTGGTCGTTGGGCAACGAGGCGCACTTCGGCGAGAACCACGTGGCCATGGCGGCGAAGGCCCGTGAGCTGGACCCGACGCGGCCGATCCACTACGAAGGCGACTACGGCATCCAGACGGTGGACATCTTCAGCAACATGTACTCGCGGATCGAGAAGGTGGAGCTGATCGGCCAGGGCCGCGAGGCTGACGTCCGGGCGATTGACAAGTCGATGACCGGCGAGGGCTACATGAACATGCCCTACGTACTCTGCGAGTATGCCCACGCGATGGGCAACGGCCCGGGCAACCTGAAGGAATACTGGGACCTCATCTACAAGTATCCCCGGCTGTGCGGGGCGTTTGTCTGGGAGGGGGTTGACCACGGCATCCGCAAGCGGACGGCGGACGGGCGCGAATACTTTGCCTACGGCGGCGACTTCGGCGACGTGCCGAACGACGGCAATTTCGTCTGCGACGGCCTGGTGTTCCCGGACCGCCGGCCCTCGCCGGGGCTGATCGAATACAAGAAGGTCATCGAACCGGTGCAGGTGGACGCGGAGGACCTGGCTGCCGGGCGGGTCCGGCTGACGAACCGGTACGACTTCTGCGGGCTCGATCACCTGCTGATGACTTGGACGATCACGGCGGACGGCGCGGCGGTGGCCAGCGGCTCGTCGCCGGCGCCGCGGATTGCAGCCGGCAGAAGCAAGGTGGTGACGCTGCCGTACGATCTGCCGAAGGCTGAGCCGGGCGTGCGATATTTCCTGACGGTGTCGTTCACGCTGGCAGTCGACACGGCGTGGGCGGCTCGCGGGCACGAGGTTGCGTGGGGGCAGTTCGAACT
>JAQTVL010000174.1 GCA_028706835.1 Phycisphaerae bacterium
TATACGCTCCGACGCAATTCGCCCTGGCCAGCCGCGGATGCAGTGCAGTACCGTAGTACCCCAATGCGGAGGCCGCGCGTTACCTCGCGGGCCGCACGGGACGATCTTTTTACAGACCAGCCGGTTTTACAGAGCCTGAACGCGAACATGCGTGTCAGGCCGATTTCGCGCGCGCAGGAAAAGAAGCGGTCAGCTATCAGCGTTCAGCGGTCAGCTACGGCAAGAGCCATTTTTGCTGAAAGCTGAGAGCTGATCGCTGAAAGCTTGAGTCAGAATCCCTTGCGCGAGTGGACGGCGTAGACGCAGGCGTTGACGCCTCCGGCGGCGAGGGGGACATAGTAGGCGTTCCCGAAGGTATAGGTAAACGCGTTGACTGCGCCGATGCCCCCGTCCTTCCGATTCTGAACCATCAGCACTTCGCCCTGGTCGGTGACCAACCACGTCTCGAGTTCCAGCGCTGCGCCTGACCCAGTGAAGGAATTAGGCCCCTGGGTTCCCGAAACGCCGCCCAGTATGGGAGTCATGAGTCCGTTGGTTACCGGGCCCGTGCCGTCGCGCTTGCACACGAGGATCCACAGCTCCACCTGGTGCGGCGGCGACGTTTCGCCTGCCGCGATCCGGTAGAGCAGGTTCCAGTAGTACCGCGACTTGGTCGCGTCGCCGTGAATGCGGATGCCGGCCTCGTTGGCGATTGCGTCGGCCAAGCCGAACTGGTAGACGTGAATCGCACCGTCCGCGTTGATGACATTGGCCCCGTTCCACCAGTTTCCATCCGTCGGCTTGAGCAGCGTCTGGCAGTAGGCGTCGGCGTTCTGGGCCAGTTGGACGCCGACGGAGTTGTCGACGGACAGGCGGCTCTCGTTGAGCCCGACGGTGAAGGCGGGCAGGAGCATGACGAAGCCAATGCCCAGGATCATGGCGGCGAGCATGATCTCGACCAGCGAGAAGCCGGCGGGCGGACGCTTCGTGCGGCGGAGGCCTGGTAGAGCGTCACAGTCCGTTTGATGGGTGCCATGGCTGGAACGCCGTCCGGTTGTTTGGGACGGCGGGCCAGCCATGCCCGCCGTGGGCAGACATGCCTGCGACAAAACGGCCGTCGCAGGCATGGCACCCGATCCATCACTTGACGGCTGACAGAGCACTACGGTCGTGCGGCGGATCATCGTAAATCTCCCACGGCCTCGTCGTCAGACGGCTGGCCGGTCATGCGCTCGTCGTCGCTGTTATTGAACGTTCCGTCCGGCCCGGCGGAGTCGAGCAACGGACGGCGGTCATTGTGAATCCACCGGTCGGCCAGCGCCCGGCTGAGCCGCCGCATCCGGGCGTCGCTGATCCGCTCAAAGGCTGGCAGCGAGGTGGGGGCGCCGGCGGCGCCGGCCCCATAGCCGTGATAGTAGAGCAGGGGGCGGCCCCATCCGTCAACGAGTTCCTCCAACGGCGCCCCGTCGATCTTATTGGCGTCGCCGTCCACATTCGCAAGCGAGCGCTCGAACTCGGCGCCCTTCCAGAAGGAAAGGTCCGATCGGGCCAACGCCCGCACGAGGCACTCGACGCCCTCGGTGTCCGGCCGGTGCGAGTCGGTCGGCTGGACGGTGTCGCGGGTGAACCGGTCGGGCGGCCAGGCGTCGTGGCGGGCATGGTAGGCGGCCAGTGCCTGGCTGGCCTGGGCGAGCAGATCGCGGGTGTGGCGGGCCATGCCCTGGTTGCGGACGTACTGTGTGCTGTTGGCCAGGACGACCAGGCTGATAGCGAGCAGCGCCGCCGCCAGCGTCAGTTCGACCAGCGTAAAGCCCGGCCTCGGGTGGGAGCCCGTGCGGGCGGCGGTCGTTCGGCGTTGGATGGCGGCGGCCATGGGCGTTCTCCGGGCGTTCATTACTTGGGCCTCTCGGGCACGCAGATGTCGTCGCCGTTGCCGCTGTTGTCTACGCCGTCCGGTCCATAGGACTGGAGCACGGGGGAGTTGTTGTTCTCGGCATAGCGAGTGCCGGCGGTGAGGTACTGGATGGGGTTGCCCCAGGAGTCACAGATGCTGCCGCCGCTGACGAACTGCTTGGCGACGATCGACTCGATGGGCGGGCCATTCAGCTTGTTGAGTAACGGGATGACTGTGGCGAGGGTGCCGCTCGGCGGATACTCCCCGTACTGCATCTGGTAGGCCTTGATGCGATTGTTAATCACCCCCATCGTCATCGCCGTCTGCTGGCAGGCCGCCTTCGTGATGACTTCCTTGGTCACGCCGACCACCAGGGCCATCAGCAGGGCCATGATGGCGATGACCACGAGGATCTCGACCAGCGTGAAGGCGCCACGCGGCTGGCGGGTTCGCATTGTCGTCTGTGTTTTGCTCATGGTCATTGCCAGTTCCCCACGTCGCCGACGTCGTCGGAGGTTCCCCACAGGCCATCCGCGCCCTTCGAGACCAGCAGGTATCCGCCGGCGTTGGCTGGGACCGAATTCGTCTGCCAGCCGACCTGCGTGTAGTCGGTAAAGCCGTTCAGCCAGCGTACAATCGGCACGCGAATGCCCGCGCCGCTGATTACGGAGCCAGAACCGTTGTACTGATAATCGTTCGAGCCGGTCAGGTCGATGTTGCAGGCCCGCGGGTAGATGTCGGCGGTGGCTTCGCCGGGGCCGAGACCGGTACGGGCCGGCCAGGTCCCGCTTCGCCAGGCGGCTCGGCCCTTGTAGGCCAGGAAATACTCGACGCTGTTGCCCCAGGCATCGACGAACACGCTGCCGTTGCTGGGCACGCCGGCGACCCGCGGCGGTTTTCCGCCATAGCCGGTGCCGTTGGTCCCGTTCAGATAGTAGAGCAGCGCATAGCCCCCGTAATAGGTGGTGCCTGCCATGTCGGGCTCGCCGGGCGGATACTTGCCGAAGTCGGTGAGGTAGGTCCCCAGCGACAGCCGAAGGGTTGCCAGGTACGACTCGCTCTGCTTCTTTCTGGCGACCTGGTAGTACTTCTGGATGGCGGGCAACAGAATGGCCACCATGATCGACAGAATGAACGCGACCATGAGGAGTTCGATGATCGTAAACGCGCGACGCTGCCTGGCCATGATTCACCTCCGCTCTTCGCCCGGACGCACGGGCCGTCAATCGTTCGGCAGGCCCGAATGGTCGTCGCCGCCGGTAAAGTAGGTTCCGTCCGGCCCGCACCAGAGAATGAAGAACGATTCTTTCGCGTTCGTGGCCTTGGTCGCCCAAGGGGTCCAGTTGGCCTGGGTTTCCGCGGGGTAACAATAGACGGAGTTGTCGGCGAACGAGAAGGCGGCGCCCCGCTTGCGGTAATACAGCATCGGGTTGGCCGGGGAGAACAGGTGGGCGACAAACACCTCGACGTTCACGTCGTAGTTCGCGAGGGGCAACTTGTGCTTCAAGTCGCCGTGCTTCACGAGCTGGTCCGCCTGAATCCTCGGCAGGTACACCTTTTTCTGCATGCTGGAATACTGGGTCATGTCGTCCACCACGCCGGCGTTCCTCGGCATGATCGTCTGCGACGACTGCGGCGGGGTGTAGATATCGGTGGTCCAGCCGAGCAGCGCCAGCCGCAACTCCTGGGCTCCGCTGAGCCTCGACGTCTTGTAGCCGGTGGCCATGGGATCCTGCACGACGGCTGGGGGCATGTCCCCGTGGTCCCTGGCGTAGGCCTTGGCGGCGACGGTGAGGTCGTAGATGAACGCCCGTTGCGCGACGGCCTTGCCGTCCTCGAGGGCGCGGAAGACAGCGGGCATGAGCACGGTCATCAGCAGCGCGATCAGGCCAATCACCATGAGCAGTTCGATGAGCGTGAAGCCGCGGGCGGGCCGGCGGACGCGGGTCGGGCTGTGGATGGCGTGGTTCATGATTCGTGCCTCATCTCCAACTGACAATATCGTCGCTGGTGAAGTATTGCCGGTCGGGCCCGGCCGAGATGATCGCGAAGCCGAAGGCCCGGGCACCGCCCCCGATGTACGATCCTAACTCATCGACGGTGTCCCAGTAGTAAGGGTAGGTGCCGGCTTGCTGCGCCTGCTTTTCGGTCGACAGGCAGTAGACCTCGTTGGCCTTGAAGGCGAACGGGAACTCTCCGCTGAGAGTGGTCCGGATGCGATAATAGAGGAACGGCCTGGCGGCCGGGCTGTAGGCGTAGTCCACGATGACGCCGACGTCGGGGGCATAGCCGGAGTCGATGATGTTGCCGCCGGAATCCTTGCCGGTGTTCCGCGTTGCAACCTTCGAGTGCGGCACGTATTCGCCCGGGTAGTATCTTCCGTCCTTCGTAAAGCCCATCTTGGGGTTGTAGAAGGCCGGGTGGTGCTGGGAGGTCGAATCGGTAATCGAGTCGAAAGGCCCGTCCGTGCGGGGGCTGTAGGAGCCGCCGTCCAGCGTGCAGCCCATCAGCGAGAGGGTCAGGTTCTGGGCGCCGGAAATCTTCTGGCTGCCGCCGATCGGGGGGTCGTCGACCACGCCGGGGGCCTGGTTGTCGAAGATCAACTGGTAGGCCGTGCAGGCTTTGACCAGCGCGCCCATCTGCCCTTTGACCTGCGCTCTCTTGACCGCCTCCTTGGCCTTGGCGATGGCCGGGAACAGCACGGTCATCAGCAGCACCAGGATGGCCATGACCACCAGCAGCTCGATCAGCGTGAACGCTCGTCTTCGCATGATGCCACCCGTCCTCAAATCCGATGCCGACCCGGTCCCAGCCGCAGGCCGATCAGCCGGTCCCTCCGGTCACGTTCTTGATCAGCGCCACCAGGGGCATGAACAGCGAAATCACAATGAAGCCGACGCACGAGCCCAGGCCGATCACCAGCAACGGCTCGAGCAGGCTGACCAGCGAGGCGACGGCGGTCTCGACCTCGTCCTCGTAGGTCTTTGCGACCTTTTCGAGCATTTTGTCGAGGTCGCCGGTCTCCTCTCCGACGTCGATCATGTTGACGACGAGGGGGTCGACGATCTTTGCGGCCTTGAGGGGCCCGGCGAAACTTTCGCCTTCGCGGATGCCGTCGTGGACGCCGTTGAGGGCCCGCGCGAAGACCTCGTTTCCGGTGGTGTCGCGGGTGATGTTGAGGGCCTCGAGGATCGGCACGCCGGCGTGGATGAGCGTGCCCAGGGTGCGCGTGAACCGGGCGATCACCGACTTGCGGACGATCGTTCCGAACAGCGGCACCCCCAGCACCAACTGGTCGGTGAAGTACCGCCCGCCCTCGCTCTGCTTGAGCAGCCGAAAGATCCCGTAGAACACCACCGGGCTGAGCAGCACGACCGCCCAGCCGTAGCCGGCGAACCATCGCGAGATGCTCAGGAGCAACTGCGTGGTGGCCGGCAGGGTGGTGTTGAAGTCCACGAAGATCTTCTCGAACTTCGGGATGACGAAGACCATGATGCCGGTGACGATGAGTATGGCGAACAGGATCACGACGACCGGGTAGATCATCGCGCCGACGACCTTGCGTTTGAGCGCCTGGCTGCGCTCCATGAAGTCCGCCAGGCGGTTGAGGATCAGGTCGAGCACGCCGCCGGCCTCGCCCGCGTTGATCATGTTGCAGTAGAGGCGGTTGAACGCCTTGGGGTGCTTGGCCATCGCCTCGGACAGGGTGGCGCCGCCCTCGACGTCGTCGGCCACCACGCGGATGCCGATCCGCAACGGGCCGGGCTTCTGCTGGTTCTCGAGGATGCGCAGGCACCGCAGGATCGGCAGCCCGGCGTCCTGGAGCGTCGCCAGTTGTCGCGTGAACTGGGTGAGCAGTTTGAGGGGCACGCGGCCGGCTGTGCGGGCCATCCGGGGCCTGCCGCCCGCGCCGGCTGGGCCGCCCGCCCTGGCGGCTTTGCCGCCGGCCTTCTCGGTCAGCTTGGTCAGGTAGAGCCCCATGGAGCGGACTTTGGACTTTGCATCTTCAAAGTCCGACGCCTCCACTTCGCTCTTGACGGCCTTTCCGCCGGCGTCCATCGCTTCGAATCGGAACACACCCATCGTTGGCTCCCTTGCTTCCTTCCAGGCGACCAGCCGCCCGGCTGTCCACCCCTATTCTACGGCAGAGTCCGGGGAAAAAGCAGTGGCCAGTCACCGCTGTTACTGACCACTGACCACTGGCCACTTTTCGTCAGTCCTCTTCCACGATCGTCTCGCGGACCACTTCCTCGATCGTGGTGATCCCGTCGTAGATGGCCAGCAGGCCGCTCTGCCGCAGCGAGCGCATCCCGCGTTTGCGGGCCTCGCTGCGCAGGACGTTGGTGGAGGCGTTTCTCATGATCATGTCGCGCAGCACGTCGTCGATGGCCATGATCTCGAAGATGCCCTGGCGCCCGCGGTAGCCGGTGTTGTTGCAGGCGTCGCAGCCTTCGCCGTAATAGAACGTCCGCCCTTTCACCTGCTCGCTGCTCAGGTTCAGTTCCATGAGCATCTCTTCGGTCGGCACGATCTCCTTCTTGCACCGCTCGCAGATCTTTCGGACCAGCCGCTGGGCGACGATCGCCTCCAGCGTCGCGGTGATCAGGAACGGTTCGAGCCCGAGGTCGGTCAGCCGGGCAATGGTCGTCGGGGCGTCGTTGGTGTGTACGGTGCTGAAGACGAGGTGGCCGGTGAGCGAGGCCTGGACCGCGATCTGGGCGGTCTCCAGGTCGCGAATCTCGCCGACCAGGAGGATATCCGGGTCCTGCCGCAGGATCGACCGCAGCGCCCGGGCGAACGTGAACCCGATGTCCGAATTGATCTGCACCTGGACGATCCCGTCGATGTCGTACTCGACCGGGTCTTCGGTCGTGATGATCTTCACGGCCGGGTCGTTCAGCTCGCGCAGGGCCGAATACAGCGTCGTCGTCTTGCCCGACCCGGTCGGGCCGGTCACGATGATGATGCCGTTCGGCTTTCCGATCAACTGGCGCAGGACCGCCATGTCGTCGGCCCGAAGCCCGACCTTGTCGAGGTCCAGCGACACCTGCGAGCGGTCCAGCACGCGCATGACCACGCTCTCGCCGAAGATCGTGGGCAGCACGGAGACGCGCAGATCGATCGGCTGGCTGTTCACCATCAGCTCGATGCGGCCGTCCTGGGGGAGTCGGCGTTCGGCGATGTCGAGGTTGGCCATGACCTTGATGCGCGAGGCGATGGCGACGGCGATGTGCCGCGGGGGCGGGACCATTTCGTAGAGCACGCCGTCGATGCGGTATCGCATCTTGAATTCGCTCTCGAAGGGCTCGAAGTGGATGTCCGAGCTCTTGTCGCGAATCGCCTGGAGCAGCACCAGGTTGAGCAGTTTCTTGACGGGCGAGGACTCGACGAGGTCCTTGAGCGTCGCCAGGTCGATCGACTCGCCGCGGTCGGAAATCTCCGACAGCACCTCGTCGCCCTTCATCTCGTCGAGCACGTCCTGGATCGACTCCTCGCTCTGGCCGTAGTAGGCGGCCAGGGCGCGGTCGATGACCTCCGGCTTGGCCACCACCGCCTTGACGTTGTAGCCCATCAGCGTCTTGAGGTCGTCGGTGGCGCGGAAGTTGTCCGGGCTGGCGATGGCCACGGTCAGCGTGTTGCTCGCCTTGTCGTACTCGACCGGGACGACCTTGTAGGTCGTCGCCATCTGGGCGGGGATCTTCTCGATGATCTCGTCGGCCACCTCGATCCGCTCAGCCTCCAGGATGTCCATTCCCGCCTGGGCCGCCAGGGCGAGCACGAGGTCCTGGTCGGTGATGTATCCGAGGTCGATGAGTATCTGCCCCAGCGGCCCGCGCTTCTGCCTCTGGATCGCCAGCGCCTCCTCGACCTGCTCCTTGTTGATCTTGCTCATCTTCACAAGGACTCGGCCGAGCAGCCGGCCCTTGTAGCGGTCCAAAGGCTTTCCACCGGGAGCGGGAGGCGTTCGGCTCATATCGTGTCCTCGAGTGGCCTGGAAAAGCGTGAGTCTCGCAACGTCGCAATTCGGAATGCTGAATGCGGAATTCGGAATCCAGACGGCGACGCGCCTGGCGGGCCGTCAGTCGCCGCTCCGCTGCATTCCACATTCCGAATTCCCCGTTCCGCATTTCGTTCACCCTGTCGCCAGCCCGGCGGCTGGGCCCGCCGCCGACTGGCCGGGGTTCATCTTGTCCAACTGGTCCTGCACCTCGCCCGCGTGGCGGGCCTTGTCGAGCAGTTCGTCGCGCCCGATCTTTCCGGTCTGGAACAGATACATCAGGTGGTCGTCGAGCAGTTGCATCCCGTATTTCTTGCCGATCTGGATGGCGCTGTCGATGCGATAGGTCTTGTTCTCGCGGATGAGGTTGGCGATCGCCGAGGTGACGGCCATGAACTCGAACGCCGCGATCATGCCCGGCTTGTCGACGCGCTTGCAGAGCTGCTGGCTGAGC
>JAQTVL010000175.1 GCA_028706835.1 Phycisphaerae bacterium
CCCTCCGCGTCACCGAACCGCCTATCCGCTACGGTCCGAAACTGGCCCGGACGCAATCGAACCTTAGCGAAGATGTTCTGTTTTCGGCGCATAGACGCGACCCAATCAGACTTCTTTCGCCTTGATCCACGCCATCATCCGCCGCAACTTTCGGCCGACGACCTCGACCGGGTGGTTGTACTCTTCCTTGTACAGCCGCTTGAAGTTCTTCATCCCGGTCTCGTATTCGTGGCGGAACTCCTTGGCGAACTGGCCGGAGGTGATCTCCTTGAGAATCTTCTTCAACTCCGCCCGGACGTGCTTGTCGATCACGCGCTTGCCGCGGGTCAGGTCGCCGTACTCGGCGGTGTTCGACACGCTGTAGCGCATGTAGTTGATGCCGCCCTGATAGACCAGATCGGTAATCAGCTTGAGCTCGTGGCAGCATTCGAAGTAGGCCAGTTCGGGCGGATAGCCGGCGTCAGTCAGCGTCTCGAAGGTCGCCTGGATCAGCGCCGTCACGCCGCCGCACAGGATCGCCTGCTCGCCGAACAGGTCCGTTTCGGTCTCGTTCTTGAAGGACGTTTCGATGCACCCGGCCCGCGTGCCGCCCATGCCGCGGGCCCAGGCCAGGGCGGTCGCCAGGGCCTTTCCCGATGCGTTCTGCTGGACGGCGATCAGGCACGGCACGCCGTTGCCGCTCTCGAATTCCCGCCGGACCATGTGGCCGGGGCCTTTCGGCGCGACCATGATCACGTCCACGTCCTTGGGCGGCACGATCGTTTTGTAGTGGATGTTGAAGCCGTGAGTGAAGCCCAGCGTCTGGCCCGGCTGAAGGTTCGGCGCCACGTCCCGGGTGTATACCTCGGGCGCGACCTCGTCGGGCAGCGCGAAGATCACCACGTGCGCCTGGCGGGTCGCCTCCGCCACTGGCATCGGCTTGAACCCGTGCGAGCGGGCCAGCTTGCCGTTGGGCGAATCGGGCCGGTTGGCGACAATCACCTTCACGCCACTGTCGCGCAGGTTCTGGGCGTGGGCGTGCCCCTGGCTGCCGTACCCGAGGATCGCCACGGTCTTGCCCCGGAGGGCGGACAGCGTGGCATCCTTGTCATAGAACATCTTGACCTTCGACGCCTTCTTCGCCATGGAACGCTCCTATTGGTTGGTTCAAGACCACTGGCGTAACCGAGGCATTTTACAGGTCGGGCGCAAATTTTCCACTGCAAGATGCGTTGCGACCCGGTGTAGAATTCGAGAATCATGCGCAGAATATGCGGCATCCTGTTCGTTCTCCACCTCGCATCGGGCGTTCTGCTCGCGCAGAAATCCGCCGCTCCCGCATCCCAGCCGGACGCGGAGAAGGTGGTCGTCGGGGTCGCGCCGTTTGTCTCAACCACGGATGGCGGACGCTGGGGCAAGGCGGTCACGGACGCATTTCAGCTCAAGTTGGTCCGATGGCCGCTTACGTCGCCGATCGACAAGTTCTCGTTCGCCGACATCGCCGAGTCCGAGAAGATCGACATCCGTTGGGACACGCCGGCCGCCACGCTGGCGAAGTTCGCGCGCGACGCGCTCGGGGCGAAGATACTGATCTACGGCGACGTGACGCCGAACGCGAAGGGCGACGCCGCCACGCTCCGCGTGCGGGCGATCGACCTGCGGGCGGGGCCCACGCTCGCAGTCGACCGGACGTTCGAGTTGTCGTATCCGACGCAGCTTCGCCCAGCCGTCGAGATGGTGCTTAACCAGCTCGTCGGCTACTCGACGGTGAACATGGAAGTGCCGGCGTTGGTCAAGCTGACACCGGCCATGGAGCGGCGGTGGACGGAGGGGGGGAACCTTGTCCCCAATCCGGACTTCGAGCAGGGCGACCCCGCCGGCAAGTTGACCGGCTGGGAAGTCGTGATTGGGGACAAGCGGTACAATCCCGCGAAGTTCGAGGGCGCGTCGGCGCCGATTGTCGACGATTTCCTCAAGCACGGCTGGTGGTCCCTCGATCCCGCCGATGCGAAGAACCGCGTGCTGCACTTCGCGATCAGCGAGAACGTGGCTGCCACCTACGGCGTCGCCTGCTACAGCGATTGGATTCCGATCACTCCCGGCTGCATCTACCGGTTCAGCTATCGCTGGCGGGTCGACGGCCCGACGCCGAAGGTGTTCCTCAAGGGCTACGCCCTTTGCCCCACGCCGGGCGAGAAGGAGGCCGGCAAGGACCAGCCGATGGCCTGGCAGCGTCGCGAGGTGTATCGCCGCCAGGTTCACCCGACCAGCGAGGCCGACCCGAAACGGGACCTCGGCAACGGCTGGACGGAGACCACCGCGGACCTCTGCCCGCGCCACGACCAGAGGCCGCCGCACTGGCTGCGGGTGGACATCTACGGGTACTGGCCGAAGGGCAGGGCATGGTTCGACCATGTCGTGCTCAAGCAACTCTCCGACAAGCCGGTGGTCGAGCAGAAGGAGCCGAACGATCTGCCGAAGATGCCGACGACCAGCGAGGAAAGGGAAATGCAAAATGCAAAATGAAAAGTGCAAAATGGCAAATGTGGCCGGCAGCAGTCTGCATTCCATTCTTCATTTTGCATTTTGCACTTTTCATTTTGCATTTTGCATTTCCCTGAGACGACACATGCGATGAGGCAATTCGTCACCCATTCCTGGTCCGTCTCTCCCCGTGAGGCGATCCGAATCCAGAACGAACTGATCCGCCCGGCCGTGAGGATTTGCGGACTCCGCCGGCGGGTGCGGTTCGTCGGCGGGTCCGATCTGTCGTTCGACAAGCGTGACGCCCGGGCCTTCGGGGCGTTCATCGTCTGGGACGTGCAGGCGGGGCAGGTGGTCGAACGGGCCAGCGCAGTCGTGCCGCTGACGTTCCCGTACGTGCCAGGCCTGCTGACGTTCCGTGAGGCGCCGGCCTTGCTGGCTGCCTGGGCCAACCTGAAGAGCAAGCCCGACGTGCTCATGTTCGACGGCACGGGTTACGCGCACCCGCGGCGGTGCGGGCTGGCCAGCCACATGGGGGTCGTCCTGGGCGTGCCGGCGATCGGGGTGGCCAAGAGCCGGCTGTGCGGCGAAGCCGGCGAGCCAGGCCCGCGCCGCGGCGACGCAGCCGACTGGTTCGACCGCGGCGAACAGGTCGGGGTGGTGCTGCGGACCCGCGACGGCGTGAAGCCGTTGTTCATCTCGCCCGGGCACCTGGTTTCGCTGGCGGACTCGGTGCGGCTGGTGTTGGCCTGCTGCACGAAATATCGCCTGCCGGAGCCGACGCGCCTGGCGCACCAGTTCGTGACGGCGATGAAGAAGGCGTAGCGGTCAGCGGTCAGCTATCAGCGGTCAGCCGACGAGAGGAATTTGTAGCTGATCGCTGACTGCTGGAAGCTGGGTGCCATGGCTGGAACGCCGTCCGCTTGTTTTGGACGGCGGGCCAGCCATGCCCGCGCGAGCAGGACATGCCTGCGACAAAACAACCGTCGCAGGCATGGCACCCGCGATGAAAAAGACGTAGCGGTGGGCAATCAGCGTTCAGCCGATCCGTAGCTGATCGCTGACCGCTAAAAGCTGACCGCTTCTCTCCTCGTTTGGAACGATTTTCACTTGACATAAGGTCAATGTACAGCCACACTCAACTTTGGCGGAACGGCGCTAGGGCCTCACACCTCCCAGCCCCACATCGCCGGTCGGCGTGCCCCATCAAACGCCGGTCGGTGCCAATGCTTTACGCAGTCCCGAAACTGGCCCTTGATACTTGATCGGAATCGGTTAATCTGAGGCTTCTCGGAACCGGACGAGCGTCCCCACGAGCACCTGGGAGGTGGCCATGGCGATGGTTGAAGTCAGGTGTGGTAAGTGCGGTAAAGTCGTGCAGTTCGACGACGCCAAGCAGTCCAGCCAGATTTGCTCGAATTGCCAGAACCAAGTGGTAGCGCCGGCGGCGCGGGCCCGCCCGCAGCCGCAGGTTCAGGTGGCGGGGGCCGCCAGGCCGCCCGCCATGCCCCAGGTTCGCGTGAACGGGGCCGCAGCGCCGGTGGCGGCGGTGACCAGCGCCCCGATTATTGAAGACGAAGAAGAGCAGTCATCGCTCCAGGCGGCATTTGCGTGGCTGCTGCCGTGGGCCCTGTCGATCACCTTCCATCTGGCGGCGTTCCTGCTGCTGATGTTCCTGACGTTCCAGATCAGTTCCGGCGGCGACTCGCTGGACGAGGAAGACGCCGGCAAAGAAACCGACATCACCATCCCGACGCACAAACTCGGCGACAGCGACAACCCGGGCTCGACCGTGCTGACGAATTTCGCGGGCATCGAGGCCTATGGCCCGGGCAAGGACAAGACCGACTTTTCCAAGCCGGCGGCTGACCTCCAGGACGGGGCCAAGGGGGGCGGGTCCGAGTCCGAGTTTGCTTCCATCGGGATTATCACGCCGGGCGCGTCCGGCAATGCGGCCGGGTCCGGCGACGGGACCGGCATGGGAACCGCGGGGAAGGGCGCCGTGTTCGGGTCCTGCAACGCCGGCGGTCGCGGCTCGAAGTGCTTCGGATCGGGCCTGCCCAAGCGCGGCGTGATGAAGGTGGTCTACGTCGTCGACAAGTCCGGCTCGATGCTGCGGACGTTCGACTTCGTCAAGGCGGAACTGGTCCGCTCCGTGGGCGAACTGGCCGCCAAACAGCAGTTCCACGTGGTGATGTTCGCCGACGGCCGGCCGATGGAACTCCAGATCGGCGGGCAGTGCAAGCTCCAGTATGCGACGGCTGACAACAAGAACGCGTTGAAGGAATGGGTGAAGGGGATCAGCCCGGCGTCGGACAGCGGGGCGACGGATCCGCGGCAGGGGCTGGAGCGGGCATTCAAGCTGTCCAACGGCCCTCCGCAGTTGGTGTACATGCTGACGGACGGCCTGTTCCCGCGCGAGACGCTGGAGATGCTTAAGAAGATAAACGCGGAGAAGAAGGTTCACATCAACACGATCGCGTTCGGAAACGACGCCCGGGTGGCGGAAGACCTGATGAAGAAGATCGCCGAGGAAAACGGCGGCGTGTACAAGTGGATCAGTGACGACGAGCTCGGGAAAGACTACTAACCGCGCGTCCGGGAGAGTCCGGCATGCCGGCACGTGGGCCGGCGGGACCGAGTGGATGCCCATACCGGAGGAATGCTACATGGTTCGAGGCAATCGCCGCAGTCTCGCCCTGGTCGGGGCGTTGATGGTTCTGTTCCTGACCGTCCTGTCGACGGCCGTCATGGCCCAGGAGGCCCCGGCGGGCGGACAGGTCGTCAAGGTCAGCATTTTCAAGCACTACTTCATCGACGGAGGCTGGATCGTGTGGTTCATCCTGCTGCCGATGAGCATGTCGGTCGGGGCGATGGGCATCATGTTCTCGCTGCGCCTGCGCCGGGTGAACCTGGTGCCGCCGGAGGAGCTACAGCGGGTGGTCGACCTGCTTGAGGCGAGGCAATACCGCCAGGCGATCGAGGAGACCGGCAAGAGCAAGTCGCTGATCAGCTACGCCCTGCACAAATCGCTGTCCTCGGCGTCGATGGGCTATCTGATCATGGAGCGGGCGCTCGAAGACGCGATCGACGAGCAGGCCGCCCACATCTCGGCCAAGATCGAGCCGCTGAACATCATCGGCAACGTCGGCCCGCTGATCGGGCTGTTCGGCACGGTGGTCGGCATGATTGAGACGTTCACGGTCATCGTCGGCCGGGGCGGCGTGCCGAACGCCCAGGAACTGGCGGCGGGCATTTCGATCGCGCTGGTGTGCACGGCGTGGGGGCTGCTGGTGGCGATTCCCGGCCTGGTGGTGTTCGGGCTGCTTCGCAACCGGTTGGACATCTTCGCGAACGAGGCGGCGATGCGCGGGCAGGAAGTGCTGAACCTGTTCCGCGGCGGCATGATGAACCGCCCGGCGGGCGCTCCGGCGGCAGGCGCCGCCCCGGTGGCCCCGGTGGCTTCGGCTGCCCCGCGTGTGGCCCCGGTGGCCCCGCAGGCGGGCGCGTGACGGCACCTTTTTGACGTGGAGGAGTCGCCATGTCGCGATTGGCCGAACCAGTCCGAGTCGTGCCGAACCTGATCCCGATGATCGACATCGTCAGCCAGTTGGTGATTTTCTTCATGCTCGCGACGCACTTCATCTCGGGTGACGTGGACGTCGACGTGCAGTTGCCCGATCTGGACCACTCGGTCGCCAAGGAAGCCGCGAAGGAAGGCGAGCCGCACAAGGTGCTGCTGAACATCAAGCCCAGCCCGGCGGACGAGAAGGTGCTCGGCGACGTGAACATCGGGGCCGTCAGCATGACGGCGCTCGGCGAGAAGAGCGGCAAGGCCTGGAACCAGGCGCTCCTGGAGATTCTGGTGGCGCGCAAGGCCGCCGCAGATGACGCGAAAGGCAATTTGATCTGTGTGATGCGGGTGGACAAGCGGATCGCCTGGGCGGGCGTCCAACAGGTGATGATGATCATCTCACAGGCGAAGATTACGGACGTCCGGCTGGCTGCCCCGCTGCCCGTGAGCGACTGACGGCAATCGGGAGGGCGCACCATGGCTGACACGACGCTTTGCCCGGCGGTTGGCGATGAAGTCCCCGACAGACGGCGAAGCCACCGCAAGCCGTCGCACCCGGCGGAAATCAACATGACGCCGTTGATCGACGTGCTGTTCATGTTGATGCTGTTCTTCCTGCTGGGCACGCGGTTTCTCAAGAGCGAGGGCGTGATCCCAAAGCCCAACGGAATCGGCGGCCCGCCGTTGGCGCCGATCCGTATCGCGATTTCCGAGCCTGCGCCGGGCCAACCGGTGGTGACGGTGGACAGGCGGGCGTCGTCGATGAAGTCGCTTTACACGGACCTGTCGGCCATCGCCGCGGCGTTCGGGCAGACGGACCAGGTGGTCGTGGAGTTGGCGCCGGAGAAGGGCGTCCCCTGGCGGCATGTGTTGCAGGTGTACAACGAGGTTAAGCGGGCCGGGTTTACGCATGTCGGTTGGCCGGCCCGATGACCAGCGGAGCAAGTTCATGACCGATGATCAATTCCCAAAGGCCGACGACGAGGTCCTCCGCGAGAAGAAGAAGCGGGGCAAGCGGCCGGCCGAAATGGAAATCAACATGACGCCGTTGATCGACGTGCTGTTCATGCTGATGCTGTTCTTTCTGCTGGGCACGCGGTTCGCGGCGAGCGAAGGGGCCCTGGCCAGCAAGATGCCGCAACTGGGCACCGGCGGGCCGGCGCCCGCGCAGCCGCCCATCAACATCAACATCGCCGAGAGCGGCGGGTCGCCGCAGGTGATGGTGAACAGCCGGCCGACGGAGATCAAGGAAGTGTATCGCGCGATGAAGGACATCCGCGATGCATCGGGCGGGACGGCCCAGGCGTCGAAGGTGTTCATCAAGCCGGAGAAGAATGTGTCCTGGAACTACGTCCTGCAAGTTTACAACTCCGTGAAGCGGGCGGGGTTCGAGGAAGTGAACTGGTCCGGGAAGTAGACAGGGGGTGCGCCTCCGGGCGCATCCTTCGTTCATTGTAGGGCACCCGCCCTCGGGTGCCGACCGGCTGCGAAGCAGCCGGCAATTTCGTCCCGGCTTGCCGGGGCGATGACACCCGAGGGCGGGTGTCCCACAACAGTCGCTCTTGAGGCAGGCTATGAAGCACGTCATGTTCGTGGTGGCCCTCCTGGGCCTCGTCCTGACCCTCCGCCCAACCCCCAGCCTGGCACAGGTGCGTCCCCCCACGCCGGCGACGCCTGCGGGGCCGGTCACCGCCGATCCGAAGGCCGCTGAACTGCTGCGCCGGGTCGAGGCCTGCCGCGTCGTCGCCGCGGACGCCCGCCGGCCCGACGACGAACGTAGCCGGGCGGCTAACGACGCCATCGCCGCGCTGGACGAACTGGAAGCCAGGCAGCCCGCGGATCCGCGGGTGTTCAACTGGCGGGTCGACAAGGTCAACATGCTGGTCGACGGGCTGATCGATCCGAGCAGCAAGCGCATCATGTACGAGTTGGCCACCCCGACCGACCGGGACAAGGCGCAGAAGGCCGTGGACGAAGCCGAGAAGATCATCCAGGCCACCATGCCAAACATCGCCAAAGCCATCGAAGACCTGGAGAACAAAGCGGCCTTCGAGACGCCGGAATACAGGCGGTTGGAGCCGCTGAAGAACCAGTTGGAGTATCAGAAGACGCTGGTGACGTTCTACCGGGCGCAACTGGTGTGGTCGAAGCTGTGCATGACCACCGAGGGGATGCAGAGGCTCGGCCACGATCCCGCGCTGATGAAGGATATGCGGACGGTGAAGGATTTCTTCGAGCCGTTCGCCAGCGAAGACGACGCAAACCTGCGCATTCCCTCGATG
>JAQTVL010000176.1 GCA_028706835.1 Phycisphaerae bacterium
CACGGGGGAAGCGGGCATGCCCGGATCGCCGTTCGACAGCAGCAGGGCCGGGTCACCCGGGTCGAAGTCCATGCGGTCACGCGGGGCGGGGGCGCGTTCCAAGGGCGCCGGGTGCAGCGGGGGCGGCACGGGGTCCGGCAACGTGAACGCCTGTTTGAGGAACAGCGTCGTCGTGGTCCACCCGGCCGTCTTGATGTTCGGAACCTCCAGGCCCAGCAGCGCCTGCTGGAGGTCGGCCTTCAGGTCGGCATTGTCCTGGCCCGGCGGGACCTTCACGGTAGCCTTCTTGATCCACCCGGTCGAGTCGACCTGCACGGTCACGATCACGGCGTGGTCGAAAGCCTTGTGCTTCTGAATCGTGTCGGCCAGGCGGCGCATCATCGCGGGGCTGTTCAGGTACAGCCGGACGCGCGACGCGTCGACCGCGTTCAGCGGCGAGCCCATTTCCGACTGGCTGGTCGGTTGCGATGTCGGCTGGCTGGCCGGCGGCGTCGGCGCAGGAGCGGTTTCGCTATGGGCGACACCGCTGGGAAAAATCTGGGCAACCTGCCGGCCGTCGAGCACAAGCGACGATTCGCCCGGCCTGGGCGCGGGGTCGGTGTTCGGCTTGGGGGCCGAATCCGTGCCCGGCGCCGCCGTCGCGGTGGTAATCAGCAGCCCCGCGGCCGCAGCCGCCTTGGCGGCGAAGCCCAGCCAGCCGCGGCTCTCGCGCCTCGCAGCCAGTTGCACCATCTCGGCCAGCACGTCCTGCACCTGCTCGCGCATCTCGGTGTCGAACTGCTCACGCTGACGCGACAGGTTGGCTATCACCGCGCCGCGATCGCTCGGCTGGCCCCGCGTGGCGTGGTCGATGATCGCGTCCATCAGTTCGCCGTTGTTGTGGTTCAGCCGGCTGACGATCGCCTTCACCCGCCGCCACATCGTCGCGGTGACGCGGTCCGGCCAGAAGTGGTTGAGGATGTGCAGGTAGTAGTCGACGCGCATGGCCTCGTGATTCGTGCCGTCGCAGGTGAAGTTCCGCGGCGTGAACACCTCGCGGAACACTTCAAACGTCTCCTGCATCTTCGCATCGACGATGCGATACCAGTAGCCGAAGAAGTCGCCCTGGAGCAGGCCGCGCTCGCGGAGCATGTGTTCCAGGTGCGTGCCGGAGTAAACCTCGGTGCGGCAGAAGTTCAGCGGGAAGGTCGAGAATTCCCGCATGAACGCGGTGTTCTCGCGCAGGTCCGCCTCGGCGCAGTCCGGCTCGAAGATCAGCAGGTTGAAGCACACGTGGATGCCCGCTTCGTCGAGCAGTTTGAGCGCCCGGCGGTTCTGTTCGCGATTGACGCCCCGGCCGAGGTGCCGCAGGCCGTCCACCGAGGCGTTCTCCACGCCCAGAAACACGCGGAACAGCCCGATCTTGCACAGGACCGCCAGCGTGTCGGCGTGGATGTCCGGCGGGCGGGCCTTGACCTGGATCGCAATCCGCCCGACGCCCAGCGATTGCAGGTGCGTGTGCAATTCGTTCAGCCGAACGAGCATGGCCGCGCGGTCCGGCAGGAAGAAGTTGTCGTCGTGGAAGTTGAAGATCCGCACGCCGTGATCGTGGTACAGCGCCGCCATCTCGCGGGCGACGCACTCAGGCGCCCGCAGCCGGAACCGCGGCCCGCCGTTCTGGCGGTGCCAGGCGTTGATCGAGCAAAAGTGGCAATTCGCGTAGCAGCCCCGGCCGGAAAGCATGTTGGCGATCGGCTGGCCGAGGTAGTCGTGGAACTGCTCGGGCCGGGTCGGCCAGGGGCGGGTATCGAGGTCGGCGATGTTGGCTCGCGGCGTCGCGGCGACGACGTTGCCCGCGGCGTCGCGGGCGCTCACGCCCGGCACATGTGGCACACCCGCCCCGGGGCGTGAAGCCAAGGCCGCCAGCAACTCGACCAGCGACTCCTCGGCCTCGCCGTGCACAATCGAATCGAGCGACCGGAATCGGCTCAGCAGTTCCGTTGCGTGGAACGACGCGAAGTGCCCGCCGGCGGTGACGTGCCCCGCCCAGCCGGCCGCCCGCAGCCGATTGGCCAACGCGATGAACTCCCGCGCCCGCGCGGTGAACACGACGCTCAGGCCGACGACGTCCGCCCGCCAGTCGATGATCTGCCGGGTGAGCGATTCGATCTGGTCCTCGGCGTGGAAGCCGAAGATCTCGGCCTCGTGCCCGGCGGCGACGACGGCCGCATGGAGGTAGCGAAGGGCAAGGTTCTCTTCCAGTTCCGCACCGACCAGTGCAACGCGCATAGGAATCTCCTTCATCGGATGGCAGGGGCAGCCCGATTGCCTTTTCAGACGCACTGACACGCACGAAGTTCCGCGGCTATTCTACCCGGAAGGAACCCCAAAAGGGCTCCCCACCCAGACGGCCCGGCCGATGGCCCGGCCGATGGCATATTGCTTCGCCCCCCCGGCCGGTTAGAATACCCCCGCGGGGAGCGGCCCCGCGTCGGTCGCGGCGCAGAATGAAGGCGGCGAAACGGATGTCGTTGTCGAGTTGGCATGCCCTCCGCTCGATTGCTCGCTTTTCCAATCGCGAGGCGAGCCGGGCGGACCACGAGTCGCCGGACCTGCGGACGCGGTTCCTGGTGCTCTCGCGGCGGGCCGCCTGGCGGCACGTGCAGGCCTGCATCGAAGGCATGGCCGAGAACGGCGGCGGCTGGCAGTTGGAGGAAGAGGCCCCTGCCAGCGGGCAGTTTCAGTTGTCCCGCCGCACGGGCGGGCGATGGTTCGCCAGCGACGTGACGGTGAACCTGTGGCGGGCCGACGATCGCCGCGTGGCCGTGGACGTCGTGTCCGCCAGCCGCGTCGGCCGGGTCGATTTTGGGCAGAATGCCCGGAATATTCGCGATTTCTACCGGGCGTTGGAGGGTTATCTACAGAAGCTGCCGGCGGACGGCAGCGAGGGGATCAGGAAGAATTCGGAATTGGGAATTCGGAATGCGGAATTGAGGAAAGCAGATCAACACGGATTGCACGGATTACACGGAGCGGATTCTGATTAGAGAAGACAGCGTAATCCGTGGAATCCGTGTTCATTCCGCATTCCGAATTCCGAATTCCGCATTGGCACTTTCAGGAGGCAATCATGCCATTCGAGAAACGGTACGAAGCGATCCGTAAGTCCGACCCGCAGATGTTCGACGTGCTCTGCAACGAGGAACGCCGCCAGCGCGGCACGCTCGAATTGATCGCCTCCGAAAACCACGTCAGCCGGGCGGTCATGGAGGCCGCCGGCAGTTGCCTGACCAACAAGTACGCCGAGGGCTACCCCGGGCGGCGATACTACGGCGGCTGCCAGTTCGTTGACCAGGCCGAGACGCTCGCCTTGGAGCGGCTGAAGCAACTCTTCGGCGCCGACGCCGCCAACGTCCAGCCGCACTCCGGCACGCAGGCGAACACCGCCGTCTACATGGCGGTGCTCCAGCCAGGCGACACCATCCTCAGCCTGGACCTCGCCCACGGCGGGCACCTGACGCACGGCATGAAGATCAACATCTCCGGGCTGCTCTACAACATCGTTCACTACGGCGTCGACGAGAAGACCGAGCGGTTGGATATGGGCAAGATCGCCGACCTAGCCCGGCAGCACAAGCCGAAGCTCATCATCGCGGGGGCGTCTGCCTATCCGCGGTTCATGGACTTCGAGGCGTTCGCGGGGGTCGCCCGCGAGGTCGGCGCGGTGCTCATGGTGGACATGGCCCACATCGCCGGGCTGGTGGCCGCCGGCGAACACCCGTCGCCCGTGCCGATGAGCGACTTCGTCACGTCGACGACGCACAAGACGCTTCGCGGCCCGCGCGGCGGCCTGGTGCTGTGCAAGGAGCAGTACGCCAAGACGCTCAATTCCCGGGTGTTCCCGGGCATCCAGGGCGGCCCGCTGATGCACATCATCGCGGCCAAGGCCGTCGCCTTCGGAGAGGCCCTCAACGAGAAGTTCCGGGAGTACCAGAAGCAGGTCCGCCGCAACGCGCAGGCGCTGGCCGACGCCCTCATGTCGCACGGCATGAGGCTGGTCAGCGGCGGCACCGACACGCACCTGATGCTGGTCGACCTGCGCCCCAGCCATCCGAACCTGACCGGCAAGGTGGCCGAGGGCTGGCTGGAGTGCGCCAACATCATCGTCAACAAGAACATGATTCCGTTCGACACGCGCAAGCCGATGGAGACGTCCGGGCTGCGAATCGGCACGCCGGCTGTGACGACCCGGGGCCTGAAGGAAGCGGAGATGAAGACGCTCGCCGGCCTGATCGCCGAGATCATCAACAGCGGCGGCGAAGACCACCTGCTCACCCGCGTCCGCGCCAAGGTGAGCGAAATGTGCCAGCAATACCCGCTGGCGGAGTAGGAACCACGCACGGCCATCGGCCAGATCGACATCCCGATGGACACGATCCGCGACTCCTGCCGGTGGTGGAAGATCGTGGAGTTCTCACCGTTCGGTTCGGTCCCCCGTGACGACTTCCGCCCGGCGACGACCGCTCCGGCCACGTCAAGTCCGCGGCCCTGATGCTCTTCGCTGTTTGTGGAGTGCGGGAGCACATATCCCGCTTTGGCGAGGCGCCGGAGTTGGGTGGCTCACCAGCCACAGCGGTCGCTTCGCTACCGCACTCCACAAAAGGACATTCGTCATTCATTCGTCATTCGGATTTCCCGCCTCCATTCCGGTTATAATCGCGCCATACGCCGGGCGGAAACCCGCCCCGCGAAAAGGCCGAACGGTTCGGCAATTAACCGGCACCCCTTGCGTTAAGCCTTTTAGCATTAGGCCGAGGCGGCATGGAGCCAAAGGAACTGGCCGATCTGGTCGTCGAGTGCAAGGCCGGCAGTTCCCAGGCCTATGAGCAGTTGGTCGCGCTGTACAGCCCCAGGTTGTATGGCTACCTGCTCCGGCTGGTCGGCCGGCCCGACGACGCGGAGGAACTGCTTCAGGAAGTGTTCCTCCGGCTGGTCCGATCGATGGCGACGTATCGCCACGACGGCCAGTTGACCGCGTACCTGTTCCGAATCGCGACGAATGTGGTTCGGGACCGATATCGCCGGAAACAGGTTCGGCCGCACCAGGTGAGCGAATCGGAGGCGATGACGGACGACGACGAGTCCGTCGGCCTGGGCGACCATGTGGCGGGCGACGAGCCCGAGCCGGACTCGTCCCTGACCCAGCGGGAGCGGGCGGAGGCGCTGAACAAGGCGCTGGCCCGTTTGCCGGAGGAGCAGCGGCAGGTGATTTTGCTGCGGCATTTTTCCGAGATGCCGTTCAACGAGATCGCCGATCTGCTCAAATGCCCGGTCGGCACGGTGCTGGCCAGGGCCCATCGCGGGCTGAAACGCCTGCGGGAGTTGATGCAAGATGAACCCTGAATCCAAACTTACCGAAAGCCAGCGGCAACTGCTCGGCGAGCAGCAGGCCGGCGAACTGGAACGCGACGAGCAGTGGCTCGCGGGCCGGCTGGAATCGGCCCGCGTCCCCGACGCGGTCCGAGCCCGGTTGATGCGAGCGATCTCCGGCGAGGTCAGCCGCGGGCAGCAGACCGCTTGGCGACGCTATCGACGGATCATGGAGATCGCGGCGGTGCTGGTGTTCGGACTGCTGGTCGGGCTGTTCGTGCGGCTGATGAACCCGAAGGACACCACCCAGATCGGCGCGAAGCACGACCCGAAGGTGCTCGAGGCGCAATTGGCCGTCAACAGCTACCTGGCCATCGTGCCGACGAACGAAGTGCAGTTGCACTACGAACTGAAGCGGCTGGACCGGGCCGTCGCGGCCCCGCAGGGGCAAGACAACCCGTTCCAAGCCATCGCCGCGGTGATTGAGAGCCCGATTGCCCCGAGGTGAGGTGGAAGCCCGAGAGCGATGAGAAAGTTCCGAGTCATCCTGTTGCTGATCACGTTCGCCGCAGCCGCTTGGTGTACCGCCCAGGTCGCGACGACCAACCCGCCGACCAGCCAGCCGGAAGCCGCGGCGGCAGGGGCAGCCGGTGGCGTCGTGCCGCTGACTGAGAACCAGCGCGAGCAGGTGCTCAGCTTCCTGAAGACCGAGCAGCCGGACCTGTTCAAGAAACTCGCCGATGTTCGCCAGGCCGCCCCGCAGCGATACACCGCCATGCTCAACCAGGTCGGCCGGCAGACCCTTTATCTGATCGACATCCAGCGATCCAATCCGGACCTCTACGCCTTCTACAAAGAAGAGGCCAAGGTGGCCCGCGAGATCGAGCGGCTGCGAGGCCAGTTGGCCGGCAACACCGACCCGTCGCACGAGAGCGAACTGGTGGCTGAGTTGCGTGAGCAGTTGAGCAGCAAGTTCGACCTGGTGCAGGCCCGCCAGAAACTGCTGGTGCAGCAGGCCCGCCTGACAGTCGAGCGGACGGACCGGTCGCTCGCCCTCCGCGAGGCGAACAAGCAGAGCCTGATCGACCGGGAACTTCAACTCCTCGTCGACGCGGCCAAGGGCAAGCCCGGCCCCAGGACGGGAACCCCGATCACCGTGGATAGCGTGATGATGAACACAGCCGCGCCAAGCACGCCGACCAGCCGACCCGCCGAGAAGTGAACTCCCCGTGAGGACTTCGCGATCCCTCGTTTAGCCGCAGGACCGAAGGTCCGCGCTCCCCGGCTGGAAAAGGGGACAGATGGAAAAGGGACATTCCTCTTCTTCGCTTGACTTGCTCCCCTGCAATTCCGGCCGGGCCCGCAGCCGTGGGGCCGCCCCGATTGGCCCACGAAAAACCCCCGCAGGTTTTCACCTACGGGGGTTTCGTCGAAGCCAATGGAGGCAAAGGGATTCGAACCCTCGACCTCTTGCATGCCATGCAAGCGCTCTCCCAACTGAGCTATGCCCCCGGCCATGCTTCGATTGTCAACTATCGGCCGATTCCCGGCCCAGACTTAGCATTGTAAAAACGATGGCCCGCGGTGTCAAACAAAAGACCGCAGCCGAAGCAGCCGGGCGTGGCAATATCTGGTGGCGACCTGAATTCCTCGCCGTTTGTGGAGTGCGGTAGCGCAGCTACCGCTTTGCGGAGCAGTCACGCCTCGGTGCCGAGCGAAAGCGGTAGCTGCGCTACCGCACTCCACAAAAAGACGGATTTCGGATGCTGCCACCGAGTGTTTCCGCATCCGCTAGACGGGACACCCGGAACCTGTGGTTCCGGGCTTGGCCGAACAGCGCATCGTCCGCGGGACGGACGGGGGCGCGGGTGATAACTGCGGACAGAGTCACTTCAGGCTGACCGTCTCCTTCGCGGGCACGGGCGTGGGCGCGGCCGCCGGTTTGCGGGCCCGGCTGAGGATCGTCGTCAGCGACACGTAGAAGTACCCGAACATGAACATGCACAGGAACGGCAGGCTCAGCCGGACGCTGCGGACGCCGCCCGTGGCCGCCTGCTCGGTGATCGACATGTAGATGCAGACCGCGACGTAGCAGCCGAACAGGAATTCGACCAGCGGCATCCAGTTGATCTTCTGGCGAATCTTGGCGGCCTGCTTCTTCCAGGCCTGGTCGCTGCTGCTGCTGGCGCCGAACTTGGGTGTCCGGACGAACTCGCTCTGCTTGCGAAACAGCACCTCGAGCACAGCCTTCGCGTTGTTCAGGCTGATGCCGATGCCCAGGCTCATCAGGAACGGCAGGTACTTGATCTTGTCGCGCCAACTGCGGTAGATCTCCCGCTGGCTGCACAGGTAGAACGTGGTGGCCGAGCAGGTGGCCAGCAGGAACAGCCCGATGTCGATCAGCGTCGAGAGCACCCGCCCGGTGACACCGAAGGCGTTCTGCTTGATCAGGAACGCCGGGAACAGCATCAGCGTCAGGGCGACCATCAGCAGGTAAGTGAAGCAGCCGGTCAGGTGGAACCAGGCCTCGACCTTGACCCGCAGCGGGGCATTGCTCCGCAGGATCTTCGGCAGCAGCTTCACGCATGTCTGGGCGGTGCCCTTTGTCCAGCGGTGCTGCTGGTGCTTGAAGGCGTTCATCTCCGGCGGCAGCTCGGCCGGGCTGATCACGTCGGGCAGGAACACGAACTGCCACCCAGCCAGTTGGGCCCGGTACGACAGGTCGAGGTCCTCGGTGAGCGTGTCGTGCTGCCAGCCGCCGGCGTCGATGATCGCCTGCCGCCGCCACAGGCCTGCCGTGCCGGAAAAATTGACGAACCGCCCCGAGCGGTTGCGGGCGGTCTTTTCGATCATGAAGTGGCCGTCGAGGAATATCGCCTGGCCCCGGGTCAGCAGCGAGTGGTCGCGATTGATGTGGTCCCAGCGGGCCTGCACCATGCCGACCTTCGGATCGGTGAAG
>JAQTVL010000177.1 GCA_028706835.1 Phycisphaerae bacterium
CCGCGGCGGTTGATGCTGCGCGCCAAACCACACCCCCCTCCGACCACCGAGCCCCTGACCGTCGCCGCCGCCGCTTCACTCCACCGCCACGCCTCCCCACAGCAAACCGCGTGCCGAACAGGATTGCTTCCGACCCCATTTCGGCCCCCCCATCGCGGACTCGCGCTGCGCCAGAGTTCATCTCGGCCGGGGTTTGCGAAATGTGATCTTGGTCTGCCGCATGTTCTCGTCGAAGAACCTTCTCGCCTCGATCCAGCCGTGCTTGCGGTAGAAGATGTCGGCGGGTGCGTTGGCCTCGAAACTCTCCAACACCAGCTCGGAGTAGGCCGCAAACAAACTCCCCTCGGAGTGCGACAGCAGCCGGCTGCCAAGGCCTTGGCGATGGAACTGGCAGTCCACCATCAGCACGTCGATCAGGTTGCCTTTCCAGACCGTGTAGCCGACGATCTGCCCGTCCAGCACCATGACCGTGCAGCGTGCAATCTCGTCGGCGAGGTATTTGTCGCAGGCCCCGCTGCTGAAGAAGTCGTCCACCGTCTCGTCGCCGAGGAACGAACGATGGGTCGCATTGAGTGTTGCCCGGGTCAGGGCCGCCAGTGCGTCAATGTCCGTCGCGGCTGCTTTGCGGAACTCAATGCGGGGGCGGTGTTCCATCGGCATGTGTGCATTCTGCCTGAGCCTGCCGCCGAGGTCAACGGTCGTGGCTGCGGCGCGAGATGGTTACGCTGCGGCATGGGCGTCGCGCCCACCCCCGCAGCCGGGCGCATGACCGTAACTGCGCTCGGTAGAGTTGGCCCGGCGCCGACGCGCCCCGGATGGGGCGGAGGAATTTAGCCCATGGCGTAAGCCATGGGTATCTACACAAGTCCAACGTCCTCGACCACAGAGTCTTTCCCGCTCCATCTTCGCTGTTTGTGGAGTGCGGTGTCGAGTCCGCCGCCCGCGAGCGCAGCGAGTCGAACGGCGGGCGAGGCACCGCTTTGCTGTGGCGCGAGAGCACGCCGGTGCGCGAAAGCGGTGCCTCGACCGCCTGCGGCGGCCTCGACACCGCACTCCATAAACAGATATTCGCTCTTTGCTGTCGAATGCGCTGTCTTCGCTCGATGTCTACCGACGGACTTGTGTAGATACCCATGGCTTGCGCCATGGGCTAATCTCTATGGCCGCTCCGCGGCCTGGAGGGGATGCGCAGCGACGGTCATGCACCCCCCGCAGCCCGCCCGTTTGATAGCTTCCGGGTGGGCGGGTATACTGCCGCCGGCTGGGGCGGCGCGCGGACCGGCCGGTCTTCGGCGAATCCGCGAACAGGAGGCACTACGTTGGCCGGCGAAACAGAGGTGAGCAGAGGTATGCTGCTATCGCGTGAAACGCGTGATGCCGCGATGGAATGCGCCCGCGGAATCGCCGACTGGCTGTGCATGGTGCAGTCGCCGTTCACGGACGATCTACCCCCGGCGGGCCAGTTCCCGTGGATCATCCACCCCGATGGCCGGCAGTTTCCAGCCAATAACTGGAATTACGCCTTCGCCATCATGGGCCTCCTTCATGCGTCCAAGGTTTTTGGGCAGCCGCGCTATGAACGAGCTGCCCTGGCCATGGGCGACTTTCTGAAGGGGCTTCAGATATTCGACCCGTTCCACAAGGAAGACTACGGGGCCATTCGCGAGGTCACGCCCTACACGCGCTGGTGCTACACCCGCGACGCGCTGTCCGTCGCCTGGAGCTTCATCGAACTCCACCGGCACACGAAAGACCCGGAGTACCTGGAGCGGGCCCGGCTGTGGGGCGAGTGGTTCCTCAGGAAGGGAAGGGACGAGGAGGGGTGGCCCCTCTGGGGGCACGTCTTCGGGCCTTTCTTCGAGGCCGCCAAGACGCAGATGCGTAACGACATCCAGGGCAGTTTCCAGGGCGGATCGCTCAACTGTCTCTACCACATGAACAAGGTCACGGGCGACCGGAAGTGGATCGGCGATTCCTTCACGACGATTGCTGACTTCCTGATCGCTCACGTCCAGCAAGACTCGGGCTTCTATGCCTCGATTGAGCGGGCCACGCACAAGCCCCCGCCGGCTGATCCGCAGAACAACCTGCACCGGGCCAACGATGACCTGGGAACGCTGGGGCTTCTTGCCGCCTGCAAGGTCACCGGTAACAAGGCCTATCTGGCGTCGGCGGAGAAGTTCCTGCGCGCGGTCTTCGCCGGGCAGCTAGAGGACGGCCGGTTCGAGGAATCCGTCGCGTGCATCCCCGTTGTTTTGAATGTATTGCACGAGGGCGAGGGCATGCTCCAGGCGGGCATTGCGCCGCAGGAAGCCCGCGTGCGGGCGCTGAACGCCTTGTTTGCCGCCCAGTCGGATGGGCGTTTCAACCCGCTGATGCGCGGGGCCATTCTCGAGAACGGAGCCACGCACAAGGAGCAGGTGATAGGTCGCCAAAGCTTCGTGTGCGCGCGGTCATCCTGTTACGCACTGATCGTGCTTCTGAAACTGGCGACCGGCCATCGCGAATATCTGACCGTATGAATTGGCGGGGCGTGTCTCACTTACACAGCCAGCGGTGGGAGTCGGACCCACGACCCCTCGCTTACAAGGCGAGAGCTCTACCACTGAGCTACGCTGGCAAATCGATACCGATCATACCACACCGCCGCGGGTTTTTCCCGCGGACGACGGCACTGAGTTGATCGGCTGAATCCTCGTCGCGGTTGACCTGGCGGGCGGTCAATACGTTCGCGCGTTCACGCTGCGGACGTAAAGCTCAGCCGAGGCGTCCTGGCCGAGTTGGAATACCGTGATGTCGCCGACGGCGGCCCCGGCCTTGAACGTGCCCGGGTTCAGCGGGACGACCACCTCCTGCCACGCTCGCTCCGTCGGCAGCGTCACCCGGAAGACTTGCTTGCCGTCGGGGCGCTGCGCGAGGACCTCGATCTTCAGGTCGCGCAGGCCCACGACCGCGACGAACAGGTGCAGCCGGGCCTCGGCCGACGGCGGCATCTTGAAGAAGCCGTCGCTGTTGACGAACGTGCATTTGTTGGCGCAGGTGGTGTTGTCCGGCCCGGGCGGCCCGCCGCGGAGCACCTTGGCGATCCCCTTCGGCTGCGTCGTCGCGGCGAACGGGTCGGGTACGACCGTCACGTGATACATCTGCTTCGGCGGCGTCTTGCCGTCGAACAGCGTTGCCTGCGTCTTCATTGCCTGGCGTTTGGACATTGCTCGGGCTCCCCCCTATTTCTTCACCACCCACACGCCCTTGATGAACAGCCGGGCGTCCTTGTCCTTGCCGACCTGGAAGATCGTGATGTCGTACACCGCGGCCCCCGGCTTGACCTTCGTCGCATCGATTGGGACGGTTACGGTCTGCCAGCCATCGACGGCGGGCAGCGTCTTGCGGAACTTCATGCCGTCGCTTTTGCCGTCCGGGTTCTTGCCCCACACCTCGACCTTCAGGTCGGTCAGCTTCTTCATTGCGACCACAACGACCAGGTCGGCCCGGCCCGACGTCGGCATCACGAAATGGTCAGCCGGGAATGTGCCCTTGTTCTGGTAGGCTTCCTCCGGCCCGAGCGGGCCGCCCTTGAGCACCAGCGGCGCCGGCGCGTCCGGCCGGCTGGCCGCGAACGGGTCGCCCACGATCTTCACGTGCGGCATGGACTTGAGCGGATGGGCGGCGTCGAACAGCAGCGTCTTCTTCTCGCCTGCGCAGCCGATCAGCAGAACCGCGGCGGCGACGGTCAATGGGATGGTCATCCTGATATTCATGGGGTTTGCTCCTGTTGATTTAAGATTCCGCATTCTTTATACCGTCTGCCGCCGCGGATACAATGGCGACTCGCTTTCTAAAGGAGACGTTCATGTCGCGCCTGACCCACTGCTGCGCCCTGGCCATTGCGATGTTCCTGTCGGTTCCCGCGTTTGCGCTCGACGTTTCGCTGACGGTCACTGAGACCGCCGGCGTGGCCCGCACGGCTGAGCCGGTGACGACCGGCGTGCCGCTGGCCAAGGGCGTCCTCAAGGACGTCAAGTCGCTCAGGCTCGTCGACGACAAGGGTGTAGCCATGCCGTCGCAGTTCCGGGCGCTTGCGCCCTGGCCGGACGGGTCGGTCCGCGTCGTGCTCGTGGACACGCAGGTGACGGTGCCGGCCAACGGCAAGGCGACGTTCAAGCTCGTCGACCAGGCCGCGGCCGGCGCCAAAGGTGCCCAGCCGACGATCCTCGTCGACGAGACGGCTGACGCGATCACGCTCAGCCCCGGCGTGCTACAGTTCGCGGTCAGCAAGAAGAAGTTCAACCTGTTCGGCTCGCTGAAACTGGGGGGCAAGGAACTGCTGGCCGGCGGCAGCCGGATCGTCTGCTTCACCGAGAACGGCAAGGAGGCGACCACGGGCGACGTCGCGCCGACGAAGGTGTGGGTGGAGGAGCCCGGCAACCTACGCACCGTCGTCTGCGCGAAGGGCAGTTTCGCCGACCTGCACAACAAGAACCTCACCTACACCTGCCGCATCACCGCGTTCCTCGGCAAGCCGTATGTGAAGGTGGCCTTCTGGCTGGAGGACAACGGCCGCTATGGCTGGGTGAAGCCGTGGGAGTGGTTCATCTTCGACGGGCTGTCGATCGAACTGCCGCTGAAGGCGACCGGCGTGAACTGCGAAGACGTCGCGTCGGACGGCAAGGCGTTCGAGTTGAAGCAGGACAACCCGGCCGGCAAGGGCGACCCCAAGGCATTCTCGTTCGCAATCACCGACGGCGGGGCGAGCAAGTCGACCGGCGAGCGGGCGGCTGGGCAGGTGGCGGCCCGGACGCCAGCCGGCGCGGTGAATGTCGCGGTGAAGGACTTCTGGCAGAACTACCCGAAGGCCCTGCGGGTGGCTGACGGCACGCTGTCGTTGGACCTCTGGCCGCGGTGGGGCCAGTGGCCTCGCCCCTGCCTGGGCAGCAAGTGCGACGAGGGCGTCCGCAAGCCGGGCTTCTACTCCTTCCCCGGCGGCATGCACAAGCGGCACGAGTTCATCATCGATGTCGGCAAGGCGGACATGAAGTCGACCGCTGCCGTCCTTGACCAGCCGCTCATGGCCCTGGCCTCGTCGCAGTACTACACTGACTGCGCGGCGCTCACGCCGTTTGCCCCGGCTGACTTCAGGCCCGCGGACGACGCGACGGCCAAGCAGATCGATCGCTGGAACCAGTGGGCCCGCAACGTCGGCGACCCGAAGAACCCGAAGGGCGTCGACGGCTGCCGGCAGACCTGCGGCTATGGGCCGGGCTACGGCGTGATCGACTTCGGAGATTTCTTCTGGGCCGACGGCGTGACCAGCCTGCACTACGACTGGACGTGGATCATGATGCTCAACTACGTCCGGCTCCAGGACCGCTACTTCTTCGACAAGGCGGCGGAGATGGCCCGCCACCGCATCGACGTCGACCAGGTCTGGGGCGACCGCGAAGAGGTCTACTTCCGGGGCCTCTGCCGCTTCGAGATGGGCTACGTCGACATCCACGGCGGCAATCGCGACGGCCACAACAAGCCGATCCCCACGCACAACTGGGACCGCGGCGCCCTGTGGTGGTATTACCTCACCGGCGACCAGTCAGCCTACGAGTGCGTGCTGCGCAACTGCGAGATCGGCATCAAGCTGCGGCAGGTGGACCCGCACGCCGACGACCCCGACGGCAAGAAGCTCGGCGACCAGACCCGCGGCAGCGGCTGGTCGATCGGCTGCCTGTGCGACGCCTTCGACATGACTGGCGACAAGAAGTTCCTGGACTGGGCGAACATCCTGTGGAAGAACCACCTGCGGGCGCTGTGGAAGGCCAAGGGCGCCAACTACGGCATGACCGGCGGCAACGTGCTCCAGTTCTACTACCCGACGCACGACCTTGTGCTTCTGCACATGCACACCGGCGACCCCGAACTGCTGGAATACATGCGCGACCTGGTGAAATACTGCGAGGACCCGAAGGCCTGGACCACCTACGTCGACGACATGGCCATCAACATGACCAACTTCTACGGCTACCTCGCCTACGTGGACAAGGACCCGAAGATGCTGACTCGCGCCCGCGAACTGTTCGCCAAGGGGCTGCCGACCAACGACGGCCGGCTGATCCTGTGGACCGGCGCCGGTGCCTACACGAAAGAGGCCGGCAAGCCGCTCCGCAACGGCCACATCTACCTGTGGGCGGAAAGGAAGCTGGCTGCCGAGAAGAAGTGAATGCTATTTCGGCGGCTCGCCTGGGTCCCCCGCGCCGACGTAGTTGCCGCCTCGGTGGAACAAATCCAACATCTGCACCGGGTCGGTCAGAATGGACTGATTCGCGGGCATCGTGAAGAGCTGGTAGGCCGCCGCCCAGCCGGCGAACTGCGGCACGTCTTGCGGGGTGCGAAGCGAGCCACCATACGTGATCATCACGGGCAGCATCTTGTTTCGGCTGAACGCCTCCAGGTCGTCGGCGCCGTCGCCGATGCCGATCAGCAGCGTCGGCACCTGGCGCTGCAAACCGGCCAGCGTGTCGGCCTGGTTGCCGTGGCGGAAGCGGTAGCGTTTGCCGCGGTCCCACGTGAATATCGGCCCGGTCGGCAGGCCATTGGTTCGCATCCATCGCCGGGCGTCTTCCTTCAACTCGCCGGACAGCGTGGTCACGTAGCAGATGAAGAACTGTTTGGACAGCAGCGTGAGGAACTCGCCGGCGTCCTCGCGAACGTCGCCCAGCGGGCGGTCGCCCATCACGCGGTCCATCCGTGTGTTCTGGTTCACCACGCGGTCGAGGTCGACCACGATGGCCACCCGCGACGCGTCCCAGCAGTAGGCGTAGCAGGTGGCCTGGGTCGGGTTGTTTTCGGCCCGCCGCTGATAGATCGCGTCGATCGCGTGCTCGCCGACGGTCTCCAGCGGCACGGTGGTCGAGAAACTCCACTTGCCGCCGCCGGGGAAGAACTCGGCCAGCAGTTCCTCCTCACGATACACCCGCACCGACGGCGGGTTGTGCGGCGGGAACCACTTGCTCCAGCCTTTGCGATGGATGGTGGCCTCGACCTGGACGGCCTTGCCCGGCTGGGCGATCTGGTCTGGGGCCGACAGCGTCAGCCCGCCGGACTCGACGCACCCGGCGAGGGCGAGGGCGAACAGGATGACCAGGCGACGAGCGGACACTGCTTCCTCCACGAAAGCCCAGGGATCGCAATCCCTGGGCATTGGGCGTGATCAATACCGTAAGACGATCCGCCTGTCGAGTAAAGCGTTTTCGCTGTTAAGCTCGCCTGAAAGAGACGGTAGAATACCCGCATGGTGGTCGGACACGGAATCGACGTGGTGGAAATTCCCCGGCTGGCGGACATGCTCAGCCGGCACGGCGACCGGTTCATCGAGCGCGTGTTCACGCAGGCGGAGCGCGACTACTGCCTCGGCAAGAAGCGCGAGATGGAGCACCTGGCGGGCCGGTTCGCCGCCAAGGAGGCTGTGCTCAAGGTGCTCGGCACGGGCTGGTCCGGCAAGATCGCCTGGCAGGACATCGAAGTGACCAACAACGCGGCTGGCCAGCCAAGCGTCACGCTGACGGGCGAAAGCGCCCGGGTGGCGGCCGGCCTGAACATCCGGCGGATATTAATCAGCATCAGCCACACGGGCAGTTGGGCGGCCGCCAGCGCGATCGGGCTTGACGAGTAAGGAAGAGTAGTCGAAGCAACCATGCCGATCGACCCCAAATCCATCCGGCTTCGCACGCTGCTGTCCGCGGAGCAGATCAGCGCGGGCGTCAGCGAACTCGCGACCCGGATCGCGGCGACGTATCAGGGCGACGAGATCGCGCTGGTGCCCATCCTGTCCGGGTCGCTTGTTTTCACCAGCGACCTGGTCCGCCGGCTGCCGATGGACATGGTCATCCACGTGTGCGGGCTGAGCAGCTATCGCGACTCGGCCACCGGGCCGGGCACGCTGAACTGGACCATGCCGCTGCCAAACTCGCTGGGCGGGCGGCACGTGCTGGTGATCGACGACATCCTCGATACGGGGAGCACTCTGCGGCGGGTGTGCGACGAGATCGCCGCGCAGAAGCCGGCCAGCGTGCGGACCTGCGTGCTGCTGGTCCGCGAGAGCTCGGCGATGAAGACGGACTTCTGCGGCTTCCGCATCGGCCCGGGGTTCGTCGTCGGCTACGGTCTGGACTTTGCCGGGCGATTTCGTAATCTGCCGTATATTGCGGTGGTGGAGCAGTAGGCATTTTGCGCGGACAGACAAGCGCGGACCTTCGGTCCTGCGGCTAAACGGGATAGAATGATGTGGTGAAGTCTTGACCGATCCGAACGCACAAA
>JAQTVL010000178.1 GCA_028706835.1 Phycisphaerae bacterium
GGCGGGGCCGGCGGTGCGCTCGCCGGCGGCGCCGAGGGGGAATGAGCCGTCGGCCTGCTGACGCTTGAGGACCTCGGTGGCGAAGGCCGGCCAGAATTGCTTCCAGTAGCGGTCGCCAAGCTGGAACATCGCCTGCGAGCAGTAATACATGGTGTAGTACTGGTGGTTGGCGCCGTAGGGCTTGGCGGGGTTTTTCAGCAGCCAGTCGCCGGCGGCTAAGGCTTCCTTCGTGTTGTGCTTGCCGCAGAGTTCGAGCGAGACGATGCCGGCGCCGGCCAGGGCCGGGGTCGTCCGGCCGCCGGGGGTGTAGCCGAATCCGCCGTCGGGGGCGGCGGAGCGCTTGACGTAGTCCACCGCGTCGTTGATCGCCTCGAAGGGCACGTCGGCCCCGGCGTTCTTGGCGGCGCGCAAGGCCATCAACTGCCAGGCGGTGATCGACAAGTCCGAATCGACGGCGGTCGGCTGATATCGCCAGCCGCCCTTGTAGTTCGGCTGCTTCGGCACCTTCTGGGCGTCGAGGATGAGCTTGACGGCCTTGGCTAATGCGTCTTTCACCCGCTTGTTCTGCTTGCCGGTGGTGTGGCCTACGACCTCGGCGAGCATGAGGGTGGAGATGCCGTGGGCGTACATCTGGCCACTGCCGGCGATGAAGCCGTTGGGGGCCTGCTTGCTGATGATGAAGTCGATGCCCTTCTCGAGGTTGGGGCCGTAGGGCTCTTCGCCGGGCTGGTGGCCCTTGGCCTGGAAGGCCATGATGGCGAGCGACCCGGCGGCGACCTCGTAGCCGGTCGGCTGCCAGTTGTCCTTGCCCTGCTGGGTGAGCCAACTGCCGTCGGGCCGCTGGATGGAGGCGAGGTAGGCGAGGGCCTTGTCGGTGGCGGCGTCGATCCTGGCTTCGAGCTCGGGCGTGGTGGGGTCGTCGGCGGCGATGTCGCCGGGGTCGGCGGCGAGGCGAGCCCGCGGGGCGGCGAGCAACGCGGCGAGGGCGAGAAGGAGCAGGATGAGGAGTCGCTGGGTCATGGGCATCGTCCGCCTAAGAACGAGACTGCCGCTGAGACGCTGAGGACGCTGAGAACGGCGAAGAAACGGCTTATCCGCAGATTTCGCAGATTACATAGATTACGAAGAGACAAGAAAGACGGAAACCTGGACTCCGACGCAGAGAGGCAGAGAGGCAGAGAGACAGGGAAAGACAATGGATTAGTGAGATAGGACATTACGCACCTCAAACGTCGCCCGCGCCAATTCACGGCCCCGTTCTTCTGAACTCCCTTTCTTGTCTTCCTTTACTTCCTGTTTCTGTTCCGCTCTCTTCTCCCTCTGTTCCTCTGCTTCTCTGCGTCGGAATCTTGTTTCTTAGTTGTTCGTCTTCCGCAATCTGCGTCATCTGCGCAATCTGCGGATAGTCGTTTCTTCGTCGTTCTCAGCGCCCTCAGCGCCTCAGCGGCGCTCCACGCGCGGACCTTTGGTCCTGCGGCTAAACGGGGAGGTCATTCATTCGACACTTACTTTCCGCCCGCCTGCTGGCTCACCGTCTGGAAGTAACGCTTGATTAACTCGCGATACTCCTGCGGGACTTTTTCGCCGGAGGACTGGATGATCGCCTGCTGCAAATAGCCGGGCAGGCGGTTCCATTCGGCGGCGGTCACGCCGAGCTCGAAGTTCAGCTTACGCATGTCGGGGGCCTTGCCGGCGGTGCCGACCGTGGAGAACCACGGGGGCTGATAGTTCGGCGACGGCTGGTTGGCCTGCTGGCTGGGCTGCTGACTCTTGGCGTCGGCCATCTGGGCCACCTGCTCGGAGGCTTTTCCAAGCTGGCGAGCGGCCTCCTCGGCGGCGGCGGCGGCTTTGGCCTGGGCGAGGGCCTGGGCGGCGGGGTCTTTGCCCTGCTGGGCCTGCTGGGCGTCCTTGATGGCCTGCTGGGCCTGGGCCTGGGCCCACTCGGCCTTGGCCAAGGGATCGAACGGGTCGGGCGCGTCGCCCTTGCCGGCGGCGGCGTCGGCGTTGGGATCGCCCTTCTCCGGCGGCTGCTTGTCGGCGGCGGAGTTGTCGGCTTTGGCCGCCTGCTCGGCGAGGGCGGCGGCGTCCGCGGCGGCCTGCTTGAACATCTCGTCGGCTTTTTCCGCGGCGGCGACGGCCTGGTCCTGGGCGGCTTTGGCCTGGGCCATCTGGTTGTTCTTCATCGCCTGCTGGGCCTGGGCCTGGGCGGCGGGGGCGGCCTGGGCCAACTGCTGGGCGGCGGCCTGGGCCTTCTCGCCGACCTGCGGGGCCAACTGCTTCATGAAATCGGCGACGAGCTTGGCCTGGTCGCCGAGTTCCTTGGTGTCCTGCTTGATCGCCTCCTGGCGGAGCGGCAGGTTGGCCTGCGGGTCTTTCTTCATCAGGTTGGCGACCTGCTCGCCGAGCTGCTTCTGCTGCTCGGCCAACTTGTCGGCCTGCTCGGCCTGGGCCGCCTTGCGGGCCTGCTGATCGGGGTTGTTGCCGGCCTGCTGGCCGGACTGCTTGGCCAACTGCTGGGCGAGGTCGGCGAGGTCGCCTGCGGCGGCCTTCTGCTTTTCGCCGGCGTCGGCGAGGTTGTTGGCGTCGAGCTTGTCGGCGGCGTCTTTGGCGGCGGCGGCGCCCTTGGTGGCGCTCGCGTTCGGCTCCGGCGGCTGGGGGTTGCCCTTCTCGTCGGCGGGCTTTTTGGCGACGGCGTCGGCGAGATCGGCGGCCTTGTTGGCAAGCTCGCGCTGCTTTTGCTGGACCTCGGCAAGCTGCTTCTGCTGCATGGCGCCTTCGGCCTTGGCGGTGTCGGCGGCGAGCTTGGCGGTCTCTTCGTTGAGGGCCTCCTGGCGGGCCTTGAGCGGCGCGGCCTGCTGGTCGGCATTGCGAGCGGCGGCGGCTTCGCGCTGGTTGTCGGCCTGGGCCTTGGCGAGCTGGTCCTGCTTTTGCGCGAGATCCTTGGCCCGGCAGGCGAGGTCCTGCAACTCCTTGGCGGCCTCGGTGTCCTCGGCGAGGGCCTTCTGCGCTTTGACGACGTCCTGGATCTTTTCGTTCAGCGTCTTCTCGGCGTCCTTGGCGATGTCGAGCAGGGGCTCCATCGCCTCTTGCTTGTGGTCTTTGAGGAGGTTCTTGGCCTTTTCGAGCAGGTCCAGTTGCTCTTTGGTCAGCTTGGCCAGATCTTTCGGGTCTCGCAACTCCTCATTGAGCTTGTCCGCGACGTTTTCCTCGCGTTTCTGCATGTCCGCCAGCTTTGTGACCGCTTCTTCGAGCTTTAGAAGGTCGGTAAACTCCTTTCCAACCGCACTCAGCTTCTCCAGCGCCCGTTCGATGTGCCATTGCGCCTGTATCAACTTATCCTTCCGCGGCTCGGCCTGTTCCCGCAGTTCACGACTCTCCGCCGTCAGTTTCCCCGCGGGTTGGATGTGATTCGCCGCGATCTCCTTCAGCCTGCCCCCCATCTTCTCGTATTGCGAGAAGTCCGTCTTCCCCGCCGCAGCCAGCGCCAGTTCATTCGCCTTTGACAGGTGTTCACCCGCGGTTTGCGCCAGTTTGTCCTGGCTCCCATCCGCCACCGGCTGCCCCACCATCGCCTTCTGAATCGTCGCCACGTCCAACTGCGCCGCCTTCAGCTCCTTGATGATCGCCTCCACCGAATCCGCGAATTTCTCGCGCAGCGTCTCCGCCAGCCGATCCGCATAGTCCGCCAGCTTCGGGTCCAGCCGTATCCGCTGCGTCGCCGAGGTCGCCCATTGCGGCCCGCCGAACGCCGCCGGCAGGTTGTCCGCCACCCCCAGCCGATACTGCACCTCCGCCGCCGTCGTCAGGTCCTCCCCCAGCTTCGCCAGGTCGAACACCACAGGCCCGCGCACCCGCTTCGCCGTCTCCGCCGGCATCGTCGCCGGCACCTGCGTCCACTTCTCGCCATCCAGCGAATACCCGATCCGCAGCGCCGTCAGCCCATACGTATCGCTCGCCTCATACCCGATCGTCAGCTTGTCATCCGGCCGAAGCGCCACCTTGTCCCCCGCCGCCGGCGTCAATATCCGAATCTCCGGCGGCGCGTCCGCGTCCGCCGTGATCTTCTGATGCCGCTGCGCCGCCCCGACGTTCCGCAGCCCGCCCCCAGCCAGGTCGAAAAAGTAATACCCGTTCTCCATCACCTCGAACGACGCCTCGTACTCCTTCGGCCCGACCGCCGTCAGCACGACCTCGCGGTCAGGCCGGGTCTCCGACCGCGTCTCCGGCTCGAGCACCAGCCAGCTCGCGCTCGTCTCGATCGCCCGGTTCACCGTCACCCGCATCGTCACCCGGCTGTGCCGCAGCGCCTTGATCGGCCCCAGCGCGTTCCGCTCGTGCCGCACCCCCACGCCCGTATATTCCGGGTACCGCACCGTCACGTCGACCGCCTCCACCCCGGGCCGGTCCACCGCCGTGATCACGTGCTTGCCGGTCATGCCGTCGTTCACGCGGATGTGATACTGGAAGCTCCCCGCCACCCGCGGGAACGCGAACCGGAACATCGTCCCGTCCCCGTCCGTCCCCGCCGCCCGCACGGTCATCTGCTCCGCCCCGCCCTTCCCTTCCAGCCAGCGGACGTAAATCGTCGCCTCGCGCGCCCGCAGCCGCCCCGTGCTCCGCGCCTCGATCGTCAGCGGCTCAGCCCGCGGCACGGTTGCGTCCCCGGTCGCCGACTCCACGCTCGTCCAGCGGAACTGCGCCGAGTCGTTCCACGGCGCCGCGAACCGCTGCACGTACATCCGAAAGTGCGTGGGCCAGCAAATCCCCGTCGCCGCCACCGCCGCCAGCAGCACCCCCGCCACCAGCCAGGCCTTCCGCGCCCGCGTCGCCCGAATCACCTCGCGGGCGTTCACGTGGTCCGAATCCGTCTCCGCCTCCGCGACGACCGCCTCGATCATCGCCCTGCTGCCCCGGAAGATCGCCGGGTCGCTGCTGAGCAGCAGCTGCACCGTCGTGCTGATTCGCTCCTGGAGTTCCGGGTGATCCTTCTCATACGCCATCGCCGCCGCCGTCAGCGAATACCGCCGCCGCATAGGCCGGACCAGCGTGAACACCGCCACCAGCCCCGTCGCCGCCAGCACCGCCCCGGTCATCGCGATCCGCGTCGGCGGCGAGAACAGCACCGCCAACTCAGGCCAGAGCATCGGCACGAACAGGTCAACGGCCATCGCGAGCACCATCGCCGCAATGAACGTGCCGACGGTGTAAGCCGTCCCCTTGGCCAGCGCAATCCCCTTCGCCCGCCGCATGAGTTGTGCCAGCCGCGCCGCGATATGTGCCGGAATCTGCTCCACGCCAGGCTGGGATACGGATCGCGTCATACGAATTCTCCAGGTACAGCCTCACCGCGCATACCGGTACCGGTACAAGGACAAGTCCCAGTAGATTACAACCATTCTACGCCATTCCGGTTCCCGCGAAACTGCGCAAACCCTCCGCGTCCCTCCGCCTCTTTTCCCTCCCCCGCGTTTTTCTGCGGGGGAGGGAGCAAGGGAGAGGGCCACTCGCCGAAGGCGAGTGTCTTCGCCGTCTGTGGAGTGCGGTAGCGCAGCTACCGCTTTTGCCTCGCCCGCGCAGCGGGCTTCTGGAGGCTCATCGCGCAGACGCATAGTTGGACGCCGATGGTTCCGAGTTGGCGGTGGTTGAGTTCAGTAAGGCATTGAACCCACGAAGCGGGCGGCGGCGGGGTGGCGTCGCGCGGCGGGGTGTTGCATCGAAGCAAGGGCGGTTCCCACGCGGCCGTCGCCCTCTTCGAGGGCTACCCTGATTGGGGGGGTACCCCAGGTTCGCTGCGCTCGCCTGGGGCTACATGCCGACGCCCCGTTCCGGGGCTTAAGAGGACTACGGCCGCTCGAACCGTCGCCCAGATGGCCGGGCTCACCGGGCAGAACACGGCGCCCGTTCCCTTGGATTCTCTTCGCCCGCGCAGCGGGCTTTTGGAGTGCGTGGGACGAAGGCCCCGCTTTCCAGTTTCCCGTTGATGCTCAATCCCCGGGAAGCTAGACTGCGTAGGCCGTTCCGGGGAAGCCACACCATGACGACTCGAAGGGCGCAGGCTGTTCCGCGCGAAAACGTCCTCTCCTCCCCATCGCCCGACTTCCCACCCGACGACGCGACCTCGGCCCCCTGGCTGCACGCGCCGCTGCACCTGCTCTCTCACCGCGGCGCCTATTTCGTCACGATCGGAGCCTACCGCAAGCTGCACCATTTCCGCACTGCCGATCGCCTGGCCGTCGTCCAGCGCGGGCTGCTGAAGGTCACCCGCAAGTGGGGCTGGACGTTGGACGCATGGGCTATCTTTTCCAACCACTACCATTTCGTCGGCCATTCGCCGCCCGGCGACACGGACGCGGAATCGCTGCCGAAGGTGTTCCGCGAACTGCACGAGAAACTCGCCTGCTGGATCAATCGTCTGGACGGTGCGCCAGGCCGGCAGGTCTGGCACAACTACTGCGAGAAGTTGCTGACCTACCAGCGCTCCTACGTCGCCAGGCTGAAGTACACGCACCACAACGCGGTCAAGCATGGGCTGGTCGCGACACCGATCGCGCATCCGTGGTGCTCGGCCGGTTGGTTTGAGCGGACCGCCACAGCCGCGCAGTTGCGGATGATGCGCATGTTGAAGGTCGACCGCGTAAGCGAGTATGACGAGTTCGACGCCTCGCCGGAGTGGTAGGTCTTGCGGCGATCGCCGGGCAGGGGGTGGAAAGCGGGGCCTTCGTCCCGCGCACTCCAAAGCCCGCTGCGCGGGCGAAGAAATGGCCAGCGACGTGTCTTCCGCGGGCGCAGCCCGCTTTTGGAGTGCGCGGGACGAAGGCCCCGCTTTCGGCTTGTCGCCGCCACACCGCGTCCTGTAAGATTCACCCGACACCGAACCCGGGCGGCGCCATGACCACCATGAATCGAGCGGGTACATGAAAACGCGGGCGGCGACACCTGTCGCCGCCCGCGTCGTTGCGTCCTTCGCAGGCCTCACACGGCCTTCGCGACGGCTGTGAGCGCCGTCTCCAGCGTCGCGCACGCCCGGTCCGCTTCCTCCGGCGTGATCACCAGCGGCGGCTGGAGCCGGATCACGTTGCCATACGTCCCGCCGACGCCGACCAGCACCCCGGCCTCGCGGGCCGCCACGCGGACCTTCTTCGCGGCGTCCGCCGCCGGTGTCTTGGCCGCGTCCGACACCAGCTCGATGCCGATCATCAACCCCTTGCCGCGAACGTCGCCGACCAGCTTGCAGGTCGGCTGGAACTTCTTCAGCCGGGCCTGAATCTGCTCGCCGCGGGCGGCCGAGTTCTCGACCATCTTCTCGTCCTTGATCGCCGCGATGTTGGCCATCGCCGCCGCGCAACTGATCGGCGAGCCGCCGAACGTCGACAGGTGGTCGCCGGGCGTGAACGCCCCAGCCACCTCCGGCACGACCGTGAACGACGACAGCGGGAAGCCGTCGGCGATGCCCTTGGCCATGCACATGATTTCCGGCTCGACGCCGAAGTGCTCGATGGCGAACAGCTTGCCTGTCCGCCCGAAGCCGGACTGCACCTCGTCAGCGATGAACACCCCGCCGTCCTTGCGGACGATATCCACCGCCACCTTGAAGTAGTCGGCCGGCGGCACGATGATCCCGCCCTCGCCCATCACCGGCTCGGCGATGAACGCCGACACGTCGCCGGCCGTCTGGAACTGGATCACGTCCTTCATCGCGTGGGCGCACGCCAGCCCGCAGCTCTTCGGGTCCAGCTTGAACGGGCAGCGATAGCAGTAGGGCGTTGGCGCGAACGCCACGCCAGACAGATAGGGCCCGGAGCCTTTCTTGCGGCCTTTGTTCCCCGTGATCGACAGCGTGCCGACCGTCCGGCCGTGGAAGCTGGCCGACAGCGCAATGATTTCCTTCCGCTTGGTGTACTGCTTGGCGATGCGCATCGCGCCTTCGATGGCCTCCGCCCCGCTGTTGCCCAGGAAGCTTTTCTGGAGCCGGCCCGGCGTGATGTCCGCGAGCACCTTGCACAGTTCCCCGGCCCGCGGGTTGTAGTAGACGTAGGTGCAGCAGTGGACAAGTTCGTCGATCTGCTTCTTGGCGGCCGCAGTCACCTTCGGGTGATTGTGCCCGGCGTTGGTCACGGCGATGCCGCTGAAGCAGTCGAGGTAGGTCTTGCCGTCGGTCGCGGTGTAGGTGCATTTGCTGGCCGACTTGACCTCGACCGGCTCGAAGCCGGCCACCATGCTGGTAATCATGTACTGGTCGTAAAGCTGCTTGGTATCCATCGTGCGTTTCCCTCTTGGTAAACGGGTCGCGTTAGAACACGGGC
>JAQTVL010000179.1 GCA_028706835.1 Phycisphaerae bacterium
CATCGTTCGGCTGGTCGGCCGTGATCGTCAGCAGGCCGCCGGCGGAAATGCTGGCTGAGGCCGCCTGGAGGATGTCGTCAGCGCCGTCGAGGGTGACGTTCCCCGCGCCGCTGGCGGAAACGTTCGCGTTGATGAGCAGGTCGTCGTCGCCGTCGGTGCCGGCCGCAGTCAGGCTGACGTTGCCGCCGCCGGTGTTGGTCACCGGCTCGTCAACCGTCAGCGGACTCATCGCGGTGATCCCGATGTCGCCGCCGGTGGCGGAGACGCCCGTGAGGGCGCCGCTCGTCCCGCCGATGACCAGCCCGCCGATCAGGTCGACCAGGTGTACGCCACCGGTGCCGCCAGCCGCCTCCAGGGCAGTGACTGCGATCTCGATCGGTTCGAGCGTCGTGCCGATGCCGGTGCCGGCCGTCATGGTCAGGTTGTTCGCCGTGATGTCGGCCAAGCCGTCCGGCGCGAATTCGGTGATCGCCGCCGCGGCGGCAAGCGTTACGTCGTCCTCGCCCGCAGCCGCGTTCACGTCGCCCACGGCGATGTCGCCGCCGGCCGTCACCCCAATCGAACCCTCGGCGGTGTCCAGGGCCAGCAGCGTGATGCCGTCGAGTTCCGTGACGTCGATGTCGCCGACGTCGGCCACGCTCAGGTCAGCCGTGTTGACCGTGGTGGTCAGCGTCTGCCCGTTGAGCGAGTCCGCAGTGAGCACGTCCGCGGTCACTCGCCCGCCGAGCGCCATCGAGATGGCCCCGTCGGAATCGAGCGTTACGTCGCCAGCGGCGGTTCCGGCGTTGACCACGCCGGCCTGAATGCTGCCGCCGACCGCGTCCAGGTGGATGTCGTTCGCGTCGGCGTCCGTCAGCGACTGCACGTCGTCCGCGAGGATCGTGCCGCCCGCGGTCACCGTGATCGCGCCGTTGGCGGTATCGACATCGGTCAGCGTAATCGCGTCGAGTTCCGTTACGTTGATGCTCCCTGGGCCGGAGACGCTCAGGTTGGCGCTGTTGGCCGTGGTCGTCAGCGTCATGCCGCCGCCCGCGTCAGCCGTCAGCACGTCGCCGGTCACGCGGCCGCCGGGGGCCGTCGAGATCGTGCCGGCGGCGTTGAGCGTCACGTCGCCGTTGAGTTCGCCGGCGTTGACCGTGCCGATGAGGATGTCGCCCACGGAGGCCGTCAGCGAGATATCGTTCGCGTCCGCGTCGGTCAGGGACTGCACGTCGACGGCGTCGAGGGTCCCGCCCGCGGTCACGGTGATTGCGCCGTTGGCGGTATCCACGTCGGTCAGCGTGATGCCGTTCAGTTCGGTCACGTCGATGCCGCCGATGCCGGAAACGCTCAGGTTTGCACTGTTGACCGTGGTGGTCAGCGTCTGCCCATTGACCGAATCAGCCGTCAGCACGTCCGCCGTCACGCGGCCGCCGCCGAGCATGGTGATCGTGGCGTGCGAGTCGAGCGTCACGTCGCCGTTGGCGGCGCCGGCGTTGACAGTGCCGACTGCAATGCCGCCGCCGAGCGAGGTGAGGGCGATGTCGTTCGCGTCGTTATCGGTTGTCGAGACCACGCTGGTCGCGGTGATGTCGTTGCCCGCGGTCACGGTGATCGGGCCGTTGGCCGACTGCACGCTGGTCAGCGTCACGCCGTCGGTCTCGCGGATGGCAATCGAGCCCGCCGCCGTCGCCGTGGCCGTGAGGTTGGTCACGACGGTATCGAGCGAGATGCCGCCGGCCGCGCTGGCCAAAAGCGTCAGGGCGCTCACGTCCTCGCTGCCGGAGTGGGCGTCGATGATCGCGCCGCCGGTAGCGGTCAGAGTCACCGTCTGGCCAGGCGCGGAAACCGGTTGTTCGAGGGTCATCGAGCCGGTGACCGTCAGGCTGACGTCCGCGGCTCCGGTGACTCCGTCGACGCCTTCGATCTCGGTGATCGCCAGGGCACCGCTATTGTTCATGAATACGCCGCCCGCGCCGCCGTCGGCTGCCAGCCGATCCACGTCCGTTTCGATCGGGTCGGCCGAGGTGCCGATGTAGGTGGCCGCCTGGGCCAGGAAATCGGCGGCGACCGCCTGGCCGCCGCCGTCGAGAATGCGGTTGCCCGCGTCGAGCGACAGGAGCATCGGGCTGCTGATGATGCCTGCGACGATGATGTCGCCGTTGCCCTGGACGACGATCTGGCCGGCTGGGTCGGTGGTGGCCACGTCGCCGAGCGCGATGTTCTCGTCCGTGGTGAGGTAGATGCCGCCCTTGGTGACGGAGGCGTCAACCCGGCCGGCCTGGACGAACAGCGGGTCGTCCTCGGCGCCGATGGCGTTGCCTTGGTCTTCGGCAACGACGGCCCAGGTCTCGACGACCGCAGCGGCGTCGCTGGCGATGGCCGCCTTGTCCGCGGCAGCCGTCGCGATGGACGAGGCCTCCTGGAAGGCGTCAGCCGTGGACGTGGCCAGGGTGTAGGTCTGATCGGCGGCGTATTCCTGCGCTTCCGACTTGGCGAGCGCCGTGGCGGCATCGGAGGCAGTTCCGGACAGCGCGTCGAGTTCCATGTTCAGCACTATGAGCGCCACGTCGGTGGCGTTCTTGATGATCGTAATCACGAAGGCGGCGGTCGCGGAGCCGCCGTCGCCGGTGAACGGAACCGCCTGGGCCACCGCCGCGACGGTGCCTGCGATCGTGTTGGCGATATCGAGGGCCTCGGAGACGATGGTCAAGGCCAGCACGGCGTCAGCCACCGGCTCGACGGCGGCATCGGCATCGTCCTTGGCGCTCTGTTTTTCGGTGACATCGTTTTCAGCGGTGGCCAGCGTTTCCCCCGCGGCGGCCTTGGCCGCCGCGCTGATCGTGGCCGCGCTGGAAAATGAATCGGCGCTGGTTTGCTTGGCCGCCGCCTCGGAACGCAGCGCGGACGCGTCCGCGATCGCCCGGATGGTCGTCAGTTCCGCGTGGCGAGCGGTGGGTGTCGTGGCGGTCAAAGTGGCGGTGTCCGCGATGATGTTCACCGCCGGGCCGTTGCCGTCAACTATGACGCCGGAGGTCGAGGTGACCGCGACGTCGCCCGCGCCCGCATTGAGCTGGCCGATCGTTACGCTCCCGGCAGCCGATACGTTGATGTTGTGGTCCTGGGTCGTCAGGTTTCCGACGATAGCAACGGCCTTGCTGCCCGCGGTCGTGCCGGCTTCGATGGTGATCGTGCCGGTCCCGGAGGTCTGGATCGTGTCGTTGAGGTCGAGGAAGACGATGTTGCCCGTCGAGGTCCGCAGGACGACCGAGCCGTCGGCGCCCACCGACGCCACGTTGTCGGCAATATCCAGGACGGTAATCGACTCGGCCTGGTAGGTCAGCGTCGCGGCGCCCTTGCCCTCGAAGGACGACTCCGCCAGGGCCAGCGCGCCCGCGTTAATCATGCCGCCGCCACCGCCGCCGCCGTTGGCGTCGAGTTCGTTGACGTCCAGTTCGAGCGAGTCGCCCACGCCGATGCCGCCCGGGGCGGTGATCGTAAGCTTCCTGGCGGTGACGTTCACGGCCCCGCCGTTGGCGTCCGTGATCGCGCCGCTGGCGGCCAGGACCACCTCATCGCCCGCCGCCGTGACCGAGCCCAGCGCCATGTCGCCGCCGTTCGTCTCGATCTCGACGTCGCTGCCCGACCCAAGCGCGGTCACCGAATCGACCGTCAGGCTGTTGGTGTCGAGGATGTAAATTCCGCCCGCGGTCGTGTTCGCCCGCAACGTGCCGACCGTCGTGTCGATCGCATCGCCCGACGTGCCGATCCGTGTCCCGGACAGCACCGCCGTGCCCGCGGTGATGTTGTTCGTGCCCACCCCGTTGCCGTCGAGAATCGCCGCGCTGGAGGTCAGCGTTGCGGTCTGGCCCGCAGCCGTGACCTGGCCGAGCGTCAGGTTCCCGCTGGCCGACAGCGTCAGGGCGCCGCCGGTCGCGGTGGCCGTCGTCGCAATCAGCGCCTGGCTGCTCGACACGAAAAGCCCGCCGCCGGAGGCGACGGCGCTCAGCGTGGAGACAGCCGTCTCAATCGCATCGCCGGCGGTCCCGATCGCCGCGCCCGCCGTCAGCGTCGCGGACGACCCGGTGACATTGGCGGACGCTCCGTTGCCGTCGAGCATCGAGCCGCCCGTCCCCAGGATGACTGCGTCCGGCGCCGACGCGCCGTTGAGCGTCATGTTGCCGGCGGCGTTGGCCACGTCCACGTCGTTGCCCGCGCCGGTCGCGGTGGCGGAAAGCGTGATCGCGGTCGCCTCGCGAATGTACACGCCGCCGGCCGACGCCGTGGCCGTCAGATCATCGACGGATGTGTCCAGTTCATTGCCCGCAGCGCCGATGGCGGTGCCGGCCGTCAGCGTAACCGTTCCCCCGGTCAGGTCCACGACCGCATCGTTGACATTGTCCCGGATCGCGCCCGAGGCCGAGAGCGTGACCGCGGCGCCGCCGGCGTTGACCGCGACAACCGCCACATCGCCGTTGGTGTTCTGGAACGTGATGGCCGTGCCGACGGCTGCGGGAGCGTTCAGCTCGTCGGAACTCGCAACGAACGTGAGAGGCCCGCCGGTGAAGTTGACAGTCGTGTCGCCGTCTTTGGTCGTGACGGCCAGCGAAGAGAGGGCGTTCGCTTCGTTCAGGTAAACCGGCGCCGCGCTGCCGGTCACGGTGGCAGAGAGGTCCGCCACGTCCGTTTCCAGCGGATCGGAGGAACTCCCGATGCCGGTCCTGGCGGTCAGGTTGGCCGTGCCGCCCGAGATGTTCCCAGCCGCCCCGTTATTGTCCGTGATGGCCCCGGCCTCGGCCTTGAGCGTCAGCGTCCCCGGCGCCGTGACGGTCCCGACCGCGACGGACCCGTTGGGCACGCTGACGGACACGTCATTCGCCGCCACGATCGCGCCGATCGTGAGGGCATCGAGCTCTGACAGGTAGGCCGATCCCGTGGTCGATGTCGCCGACACCGTCTCGACGGTCGTTTCGAGCGGATCGGCGCTTTGGCCGATGTCGTCATTGGCCGCAAGGGTCAGGGTGCGGGCGATGACGTTGTTGGTCGCCTCGTTGAGATCCACGAGGGCGCCGCCGGTCGATGAAACGGTGGCGGCATCGGGCGCGGTAACTTCGCCGACGACCACATCGTCGCCGGCCAGGATCGACACGTCGAACGTGCCGACCGTGCCGTCGGAATCGAGCACAACCGTTCCGTTCTTGGAGAACGCCGTCTTGGCATCCCCGCCGACCATCTGACGGGACACGACGGAGGTGACGATGACGCCGTCAAGCTCGTCGAAGTAGATGCCGCCGTCTTCGGTGGTGGCGTTGAGGATTCCGATCTCGGTGCGGATCGGGGCGCCCGACGTGCCGATGGCCACGCCGGCCCCGGTGGTCGTCAGGTTAATCAGCCCGGCGGTAATGTTGCGGCCCGGACCCGCAGCGGCGGCAATCGAACCGCCCGTCGCCGTCAGGATAAGATCGGCGGTCCCCGCGTCGACCGTGCCGAGCGTAACGCCGCCGGCGGTGTCTTCGAGGACGATGTTGCCGTCGTTGGTCTGGGCGTTCAGCGTCGTCGCGTTGATCTCCAGCGGGTTGCCCTCGGCGCCGATCAGCGCGCCGCTGGTCGTCACCGTCAGGTTCAGCGTCCCCGCGGCGAGGTCAGCCGCCGCGTCGCTGTCGGACTCGACAATGGAGCCGGCTGAACTCAGCGTGGCCGTTCCCGTGGTGGCGACGCTGTCAACGGTGATCGCGCCGGCGGTGGAGAGGGTGCTGATCGTCAGGGTGATCGTGCCGCTGCCGGTGTCAATGCTGGTGCCGGCCGCCATGGTGATCGCCCCCGCCCCGGCGTCGCGGTTGGCCAGATCGGCGCCCGCGTCGTTGGCGGTGATCGACAGAGCTTCGTTGTTCGTGGTGATGCCGGCGTTGATCAGGACCGACCGCCCCGCCCGCAGCGTCAGCGAGTCGCCGACGCCCATGTTGATCGCGGAATTGACGGTGATGTCGTTGTTGGCCAGAATGGTCACGTCGCCCCAGGACAGCAGGTTCGCGACGCTGAGGTTCACGCTGGCAGCCGGCAAGTCGGTGAACTGGTCGAAATCGGTTGCGGCGTAGCCGTCGTCCAGCCCGCCGATGGTCACATTCTTCGGGTCGAGCAACAGCATGCCGCTCTGACCCGCCGGGGCCTTGGTATCCACCCGGCCGGTCAGGGACAACCCGCCCGCCGAGCTGACCTCGACAAGGCCGCCGTCGCCGCCGAGCGAGCCGCCACCCGCCAACAGCGAACCTGCGGCAACGGTGCTGCTGTCGGACCAGAGGCGGATGGAGCCCCCGGAGGACCCGCCGACGCCGCCAACGTCGATCACGCCGGCCGATGTGACCACCGTCGCAACGGTGGAGACCAGGCTGACGCTGCCACCGACGGTGGAGATCAGGCCGCTGGCTGTCACCACCGGCGCCGAGACCGACACGGACTTGCCGGCGGCGGCTTGCAGGGCGGCATTCAGGTCGAAGGAGACGGCGTCAGTCGCGTGGATAACGACATTTCCGGCGACCGACACGTGCCCCTTGAACACCACGTCGCGAACGCCGTCGAGCACCAGGTCGCCGTTGACGACCTGATCGTTCTCAAAGACGATCGTCTGGTCGTGGAGATTTGCGCCGCCGGCCAGCAGCGATTCGCTGAAGACAACATCCGCCGCCAGCAGGAGCCGCGGCTCAAGCCCTTCGATCCGCGGGGCGGGGTTGGCGCGCAGTGTGGCTAGACGACCACTCGTGGTGAAGCCGTCGGACAGCGACATGTTGTCTCCTCAGCCGGCAGACCGGCAAACGATATGGTGAAATCCCTGGACCGAGTTCAGCGGTGGGGATCAACGATCCCCGCGGCGGGACTCAGCGTTCAACCTGGAGCCGTCGACGTCCCACAACGCCCCGGCCCAATCTGGACCGATAAGATACGCGATTGCGGTGTAATATACAATCACTAAGGGTCTTTTTCGGCCAAGCATGGGGGGGAGCATGACTTGAATTTTCAGCCAAGCCGGTGAACCGGGGTCGGCCGGCCGGGGCGGAGGCTCGCGATTTCGGCGATATTGACCGTTACGGCCTGCCCGGCAGCGGTCGCCCGGAGGCACTGCTCGACGACGGCCCGCAGGTCGTCGGGGGCGACGCGGACGCGGGCGTTGACCACCAGCGTGGCGTAGCGCGTCGGCTCGGAGACCTCGCCGTGGAACGCGGGCTCCCCGGCGGCGCTGGTCAGGTTCCCCTGCAATCGCCCGCCCGGGGTCGTCAGCAGGATCTTCAGGTGAGCGATGTCGGCGGCGATCTGCCTCAACTCGGACTGCACGCGCCGCATGAACTGCTCCGCCAACGCACGCCAATCGACGTCGCGATCCGCCGACAGTTCCACCGCCGCGTTCAACCAGCCCAGCGCCGCCTCGCCGGCGGCATAGGTGTCGTAGTCCACGTCGACGACCCGCCCCGACGCCGATCCGGGCAGCATCCGGTCCAGCCAGTCGTCCACCCCGCTGCCCTGGAGCGCCGACATCGACATGACCGCCACGCCGGGCGCCTCCTTCAAAAGCGCGGAGCGGACCCCCGCCAGCCGGTCGGCTGGCAGCAGGTCGCTCTTGTTGATGACCGCCAGGTCGGCCTCGGCGATCTGCTTGGCGTAGATGTAGTTCACCGCCCGGGCCACGTCCGAGGTGGCCAGCGTGCCCATCGTCTCGGTCAGCCGATCCGGATCGACCAGCACGGAATAGGGGGCCAGGTCGAAGCGGTCGGCGCAGTATCGCTTGATCGGGCGAACGACGGTGGCGGCCAGGTCGGTGCAACTGCCCACCGGCTCGCCAATGATGACATCCGGGTGATGCTCGGCGATCAGGTTGTCGCAGACGTAGAGCAGTTTGTTGAACGCGCAGCAGAAGCAGGCGCCGCTGACCTCCTTGACCTGCTGCCCGCCCTGGCGGAGCAGTTCGGTGTCGACGAGGTTGGCGGCCTGGTCGTTGGTAATCAGCCCGACGCGCAGGCCTCGGGCCGCCAGCCGCTCAGCCGCCCGCGCCAGCAGCGTGGTCTTGCCCGCCCCGAGGAACCCGCCAACGAGGATCATCTTCACGCGCGACATACGAAGCCTCCGACTGCGGAAACGCGGCAAGGCGTCATCGTACTGCCGCGGGCGGAATCGTCAATGGGATCAAGTTCAGGGGGTGCATAACCGTTCATGCAGCCGGTCGGAGGCGGTTTCGGCCGGCGGCTCGGCCTCGGGGTCGTCGGGCGTGAAAATCTTCAGCCCGGCCGTCTTCGCTGAGGTAGGCGGCGCGGACCTGCAA
>JAQTVL010000180.1 GCA_028706835.1 Phycisphaerae bacterium
CAGAATCTTCAGGCACTCTTCCTCGATGTCGACCTCCTGGCGATCGAGTTCGTTGTCGGCGGCCATGACGGCCTTGGCCAACTCGACATCCCGGCGGACCAGGGCGTCGACCGCCCGCACGAGCGTTTCTTCCACGCGCGTGCCGTACGACACCAGCGACCGCTTCAACGCCTCGATAGTCCGCTTTGCATGAACGCTCATGATTTCGCCTTTCAGCCGTAGCGGCCTTCGACGTATTCCTCGGTTCGCTTGTCGCGGGGCTTCAGAAACACCTGGCTCGTCGGGCCGTGCTCGACCAGCAGGCCGTTCAGCATGAACAGACACTCGTCGCTGATTCGGCTGGCCTGGCCCATGTTGTGCGTCACGATCAGGATCGTGTATCGTCCGCGGAGGTTGGTCAGCAGTTCCTCGATCGCCTCGGTCCCTTCCGCGTCCAGGGCCGAACACGGCTCGTCCATCAGCAGCACCGCCGGCTTGAGCGGCAGCAAGCGGGCGATGCACAGTTTCTGCTGCTGTTCGAGCTGAAGGCCGGTTGCCTTCATTTTCAATCGGTCCTTCACGTCGTCCCACAGCATCACTTCCGTCAGCGCCGACTCGACGATCTCCGCCTGCTGCGATCGGCTGAGCCGCCGGCCGTCGTGCAGTTGCAGCCCGAACAGGATATTGGCCGAGATCGACAGCGGCAGCGGGTTCGGCCGCTGGAACACCATGCCCACCGACTTTCGCAACTCGATCAGCGAGACGTCGGCGTCGTAGATATTCTTGCCGCCGACAAGCACCCGGCCTTGCGTCCGCACGTTGCCCAGCCGCTCGTTCATGCGGTTGCAGCACCGCAGCAGCGTGGTCTTGCCGCACCCGCTGGGTCCGATAAGCCCCGATATGATCCCCGGCTTGATCTGCGTGGACACGTTGTACAAGGCCTGGAAACTGCCATACCACAGGCTCAGGTCGTCGCACTGGATGCCGAAGGTCGAGTTGTCGGCGGCCTCTGTCATGTCCTCATCATCCGAAAACGCCACGAACGTAGTCGTACGTCAGGCGATTGGCGTTGCTGTCGCCGAACATCTCCTCGGTCGGGCCTTCCTGCACCAGCTCGCCTTTGTTAAGGAAGCAGGTGCGGTCCGACAGCCGGCGGGCCTGCTGCACCAGGTTGGTCACCAGGATGATCGTCATCCGCTCTTTCAATTCCACCAGCATGTCTTCGATCCGCATGGTCGTCACCGGATCGATCGCGATGGAAAACTCGTCCAGGCAGAGGATTTCCGGGTCGTGCGACAGCGCCCGGGCGATCGTCAGCCGCTGCTGCTGCCCGCCCGACAGCATCGAGCCGAGGCTGTCCAGCCGGTCCTTCACCTCGTCCCACAGCGCCGCCTTGGTCAGGCAATCCTCGACGATGTGGCCGAGAAGTTCCTTGTCGCGTACGCCGGCCATCCGCGGGGCGTAGGCCACGTTGTCGAACACCGACATCGGCAGGCCCACCGGGAGCGGGAAGACCATTCCAATCCGCCGGCGGAGCGAGTAGACGTCGCCGCCGGCATGGATGTTCAGCCCGTCAATGCATATCTGGCCGTCAACGTGCGAGCCCGCAATGATCTCGATGGTGCGATTGAGGCACTTGAGCAGCGTGGTCTTGCCGGAGTTGGCCGGGCCGATGATGGCGAAGATGCTGTTCGCCGGCACAGCAAAGGAAATATTGCGCAGGACGCTCTTGCGCCCGTAGCGGACGCTGAGCGATTGCAGCGAAATCTTTGGATTCCCGGTCATTGCCTTAGTCTGAGTTCCTCAATTCCACATTCCCAATTCCGAATTCCGCATTTCGCTCTACCATTTCTTCCGCCGGCGCAGCCGGACGCGAAGAACCGTCGCCACGCTGTTGAACGCCAGCACGAAGACGACCAGCACGAGGGCGGTGGCATAGAGCATCGACTCGGGCATGTTTGGCACATTACGGGAAATCTGGTAGAGGTGGTACGACAAGGCCATGCCCTGCTCGTTGATGCTGTACGGGAACAGATCCCCGCGCGCGACGACCTTATAGAAGATCGCGCCCGTGACCATGATGGGCGCGGTCTCGCCGGCGGCCCGCGAGACCGCCAGGATCACGCCGGTCAGGATGCCGCCGATCGAGTTCGGCAGCACGACCGTCCGGATGGTCTGCCACCGTGTCGCGCCGACGTTCCAGCACGCCTCACGGAACGAACGCGGCACCGCCGACAGCGCTTCCTTCGTCGCGACGATGATAACGGGAAGCACCATGACGGCCAGGGTGGCCGACGCCGCCCGGATCGACTGGCCCCACCGCAGCATGATCACGAAGGCGGCCACGCCGAACAGGGCATGCACGATGCTGGGCACGCCGGACAAATTGACCACCGCCAGGTTGATGACACGGGTAAGCCAGTTGTCGCGGGCGAACTCGTTCAGGTAGATGCCGGCCAGGATGCCGATGGGCGCCGCCGCCAGCAGCGATAGCGTGACGAAGTAGAGCGTGCCGACCAGGGCGGGCCAGATGCCGCCGGCGGTCATCCCCTTCCGCGGCACGTCCACGATGAACTCCCACGTCAGGGCCGGAAGAGCCTTCTTCACGAGGCCGATCAGCACGGCGGCCAGCGGCAGAAAGATCGCCAGCGATGCCAGGCTCAGGCACACCACCGCCACCCGTTGCGACCGAAGCCGCCTCCGCACCGCCGGAGTGGCGACGAAGAGCGCCTTGGCCGGGATGTCGGCGGGATCGCTCATTTCTTCCCCCGGATGCCGCGGACGATCAGGTCGGCGGTCAGGTTGACGATGAAGGTCATCAGGAACAGCACCGAGCCGAGCAGGAACAGGGCTCGGTAGTGCAGGCCGCCGGCTTCGACCTCGCCGAGCTCCGACGCGATCGTGGCCGTCATGGTGCCGACCGAGCTGAGCGGATGGAGGTAGGGGAAGGCGCCGTCAATCGGCATGGCGATCGACTGGCCGGTGCACATCAGCACCGCCATCGTCTCGCCGATCGCCCGACCGACGCCGAGCAGGGCCGCGGCCAGCAGGCCGCTGCGCGCCGCCGGGAAGAGCACCTTGCGGACCATCTGCCAGCGCGTGGCGCCAAGGGCTTCCGCCGCCTCGCGAAAGGTGTCGGGCACAGCCCGCAAAGCATCCTCGCCGATCGATACGACGATCGGAACGCTCATCAGCCCGACGATCAGCCCGGCGTTGAGGGCGTTCACGCCGGTGTCGGCGCCGGTAAACCGGACGATGACCGGGCCGAGCATTTTCAGCCCGATGAAACCCCACACCACCGACGGCACGGCGGCCAGCAGTTCGACGACGATCTTGAGCGTTTCGCGGACGCGGCGGGAACAGAACTCGCTGATCAGCACGGCGGTGGCCAGCCCGAACGGCACGGCGAACAGCATCGCCAGGATGGTGACCGCGCCGGTGCCCACCATCAGCGAGAGGATTCCGAACGTCGGGTTCTGGCTGGTCGGATACCAGTCGGACGTGGCGAAGAACTCATGGATGCCATGGCCCATCCGCAGGAACGGCAGCCCTTCGCACAGGATGAACAGGAAGATCGCCGTGACGAACAGGATCGAGCTGATCCCGCACAGCTTGATCAGGCCGACCATCGCCCACTCGCGCAGCAGCCAGAACCGGCGCCACCACACGCCGCGAACGCCGGCCAGCCGGTGCGCCGCCCGCGCCGATCCAGCCGGCACGGTCAGTGAAGATGTAGCCGTCGATGCCATCGATTCTTGGTCCCGGGAAACGGGCCGTCCCCGGTCCGCCGCCGGCTCGTCACATCGGGCGGCGGATCGGGGGGCAACGGCCCGATCAGGTTCACTTCGCGTTCAGCGGAATATAGCCGGCCTTAACCAGGATTTCCTGGCCCTTCGGCCCGACGACCCACTTGAGGTAGGCCTGCACGTAGTCCGGGGCGTCCGCCAGCGAATACATCAAGAGCGAACGCGACAGCGGGTACTTGCCGGCCAGTGTGTTCTCGAGCGTCGGTTCGTAGGACGTGTCGCCGGCCTTCTTGGCGATCTTGACGAACTTGACCTTGTCGTTCTTGTAGCCCATTCCGCTGTAGCCGATCGCGCCCTTGGTCGCGGCCACCATGTCCACCACTTCCTGCGAGCCGGACCCCTGGCGGATGTCCTTGCGGAAATCCTTCTTGCCCAGCACGTGCTCGTTGAAATACTGATACGTGCCGGAGCTGTTCTGCCGGCCGACCGTCACGATGCCGTCGCCGATCTTGCTGCCGTCGATGCCGACTTCGGACCACTTGGCCGCGGGGTTTTCCTTGCCGAAGATCTTGGCCAACTGCTCCATCGTCAACTCCGTGACCGGGTTGTCCGGATGAACGTAGATGGCCAGGGCGTCGTAGCCGACCTTGGTCTCCACCGGCCCCTTGCCCGTCTTGCCCTGTATCTTCTTCTTTTCGTCAGCGCTCATGTCACGGCTGGCGTTGGCGATGTCGGTGACGCCCTTGATCAGATTGCCGATGCCCACGCCGGAGCCGCCGCCGGAGACCTCGACGGTCACGTCGCTGGCCGCCTTGGGATACTCCTCCGCCCAGGTCTGCGCAACATTGACCATGGTGTCCGAGCCGCTGTTGCGGATGACCTTGCCCTTCTTGTCGCCGGAGCCCTTGCAGCCGGATGTGAATGGAAGAACCGCCAGTACCGCCATCGCCACCATGATTCGTCGCGTCATGTTTGTCTCCCTCAAGCGTGTTTGTCGTTCTCTGCTGTCCATGCGCTGGAAGGATAGGCCAGGCGTGTTAGCGTTGCGCTAAGACGCGACTACTTATTCGTGAGAGGAATCCCGCCCGCCAGGTGGATGGTGAACGTGCTGCCTTCGCCCGGCGTGCTCGTCACCGACACGCTGCCGCCGTGGGCGGCGATGATGTGCTTGACGATCGACAGCCCCAGGCCGGTGCCGCCGAGCTGCCGGCTGCGGGCCTTGTCCACGCGGTAGAACCGCTCGAACAGCCGGGGCAGGTGCTCGGCCGGGATGCCGCAGCCGTGGTCCTGCACGCTGACGGTCACGTTCTCGCCGTCGCGGGCGGCCACGATGCGAATCGCACTGCCCGTGTCGCTGTACTTAATCGCGTTGTCCAGCAGGTTGGCGATCGCCTGCTCCAGCAGCGGGCCGTTGACCCTGGCCGACAGGTCGGCGGGGGCGTCCACCTCGATGGCGACTCCTTTCGCCTCCGCCCGCGCCTGGTGCAGCGCCACCGCGTCGCGAATCACCGGCTCAAGCGTCCCGGGCGACAGCGGGATTTCCTTTCGCTGCGCCTCCTCTTCGATCCGCGACAGGGCGAGCAGGTCCTCGATGATCGAGTTCAGCCGGTCCGACTGGCTGGCGATGATTTCGAGGAACCGCTTCGCCTCCTCGGGCTCGTCGATCGCGCCTTCGCGGAGCGTCTCGACGAATCCCTTGATCGACGTGATCGGCGTCTTCAGTTCGTGGGAGACGTTGGCCACGAAGTCCTGCCGCACGCGTTCCAGCCGGCGCAGCCGGGTCACGTCGTTGAACACGAGCAGCGCCCCGATGCTGCGTTCCTCCGGGTCGCGAAGGACCGTGGCGTGGACCTGCACGATGCGTTCGTCCCAGCCGGCCCGCACCGAGATTTCCGCCTCCGCGGGCCCGCCGTCGGCGAGCACCTCCCGCACCAGCGCGTCCAGTTGCGAATTGCGCACGACCTCGTGCAGCAGCCGCTGGCCGACCGACGCCGACTGGATCGACAGCGGCGCCCCGGCCGCATCGTTCATGCTGAGCAGCCGGCCGTCCGGGTCCACCGCGATCACGCCCTCGTTCATGCTCGCCAGGATGGCTGCCTGCTGCATCTGGTGGCTGGTAACGGTGCGAATCTTCTGGTCGAGCTGCCCGGCCATGTCGTTGAGCGTCTGGGCGACGGCGGCCAGTTCCTCGACGGGCGGCACCGCCAGCCGATGGTCCAACTCCCCGCGTGCGAACCGCTGGGCGCCGGCGCGGATGAGTTCGAGCGGCCGGCTGATCATTCGCGAGATGAGCAGCGCCAGCAGGGCCGCCAGCAGGACAACCACGAGCATGGCGACAACAATCTGCACCAGCACCGTCCGCGTGGCGGCGTCGATCTCGCTCATCGGCATCGCCACGCGCAGCACGCCGATCACCCGGCCGCCCTGCTCCAGCGGCACGGCCACGTACATCATGTCGGTGTCCAGCGTGTAGCTGTGCCGGACGGCCGTGGCGGTCCGCCCGGCCAGGGCTTCATGCACCTCGGGTCGGTCGCTGTGCGGGTACATGTGTTCGGGGTCCTGGCTGCTCTCGGCCAGCACGGCCCCGTCGGGCAGGATGATGGTGACGCGGCAGCCGCCGAGGCGGGCCGCCTCGCGGCAGAACGCTTCCACTTCCGCCCGCCGGCCGGTGTCCAGCGGCGAATGAATGTCCTCGCCGATCAGCCCGGCCCGCTGCCGCAACGACTGCTCGGTCCGCTGGTAGTACAGATTTCGGAACGCCCGCCACGCGAAGAAGTCGGTGGCCGCGCTGCAAATCACGATCAGCAGCAGGTAGGTCGGGAACAGCCTCCAGAGCAGGCGGCGAATGGCCATGGGGCACTCGTTGAAGTAGCACGGGCATCTTGCCCGTGTCCGGGAACCTTGCTAGCCCAGGCACTCGAACATGGGCGAGACGCCCATGCTACGGCCGGGCGACGTCTTCAAGACGCGGCTATTCGTCCTTGAACCGGTAGCCGACCCCGCGCACGGTCTCGATCAGATCGCCGGCCTGGCCCAACTTCCGCCGCAGCGAGACCATGTGAACGTCGACCGAGCGGTCGGTGACAATCACGTCGGGGCCCTGCGCGCCCTCGACGATCTGGACCCGCGTGAACACCCAGCCGGGCTGGCGGACCAGCAGGTGCAGGATGCGAAACTCCGTGTGCGTCATTTCGACCGGCTGGCCGGCCACCAGCACCTCGTGCCGGCCGGGGTGAACGGTGATCGGCCCGCCGACGACGACCTCAGCCTCGTCCGGCTGCTCGCCGGCCTTTCGCCGCAGCACAGCCCGCACCCGCGCCAGCAGCACGCGCGGGCTGAACGGCTTGGTCACGTAATCGTCGGCCCCGAGTTCCAGCCCGGCCACGATGTCCGCCTCTTCGCCCTTGGCCGTGAGCATAACGACCGGGATCGTCCGCGTCTTGGCGTCGCCCTTGAGCTCGCGGCAGACTTGCAAGCCGTCGATCCGCGGCAGCATCAGGTCGAGCAGGATCAGGTCGGGCATCTTCAGCCGGGCGGCCTTGAGCGCGTCCTCGCCGCTGCCGACGCAGGACACCTGGTATCCGTTCTTGGCGAGGTTGTAGCGCACGAGTTCCTGGATGTTCTCCTCGTCGTCGACAACCAGCACGTGTTGTTTGGCCATAGTGAATCCGCTCCGCAAGCAGGCAATCGTTCTGGAGCGAAGAGTATAAGAACTGCGTTAAGAAATCGTCAGGGCCGCGCAATCTTTGCGTGAAGGCCCGCCAGCCGATGGGGGCATTCTACCACGCGCGGGGGGAAATAGGACTTATGGGACTCATGCGACTCATAGGTCCCATTCGTCCCATAGGTCCTATGTTCTTGTTGCCTCCGCGTGGAACTCCTTCGCCTGCTCGATGCCCTTGGCCACCCGCACGGTCAGCAGCATCGCCAGGCCCAAGCCGAAGAATGCGATCAGGAACAGGATCGCGCTTCGGCTGCTGCCGGTCAGGTCGCGGAACAGGCCGAACAGCATCGGGCCGGCGAACGCGCCCACCTTGTCGTAGACGCTGAAGAAGCCGTAGAACTCGGCGCTCAGCCCCTCCGGGATCATCGAGCCGAACACCGACCGCGAGATCGCCTGCGTGCCGCCCTGCACCAGGGCGACCAGCAGGCCGAGAATCCAGAACTCGGTCGGCGTGTGGATCTGCATCGCGTAGACGACCACGCCCATGTAGACGGCGATGCCCAGGGCGATGGCGTTGCGCGAGCCCAGTTTGCGGGCGATCCAGATGAACCCCATCGCCGCCGGCACGCCGACGAACTGGATCATCAGCAGGCAGCCGAGGATCGTCGAGTCGGTCAGGTGCAGCTCCGCCTTGGCGTACACGGCCGCCACGATAATCAGCGTGCCGATGCCGGTGTTGTAGAACAGGAACGCGATGAGGAACCGCATCAGGTTGGGCAGCCTGCCGACCCGGCGGATCGTCCTGCCGACGCGAAGGAAACCTTCGCGAACGATCGACCTGCCGGCCGCCAGCGGCAGGCCGGTCGCCCGCTC